>CALLIO010000327.1 GCA_938009055.1 uncultured Altererythrobacter sp. | reverse complement strand
TGCGGTTCAAGAAGCCCTGCGCATAGGTGGGGAAATGACAAAAGATATCGCGAAATTTGATATCGGGCGGATGGCATCCAGTTACACAGCGGTGCTGTTCGCGCGGCGGATTTGCCAGCTCTATTTCTTCATGCTGCTCTTCGACCTCATACTCAGCTTTTGGAACGTCGGAATCGATGTGCTTGTCTGGGGTATGGAGAGCTTTACCCATGCTTTTGGCGACGGTCCGCCCGCTACTGTGCCAGACTTTAGTGACACCGGATCCTCTTTAGGCCCCACTGCTTGGGTCATATTTGCAGCTGCATGGCTCGCCTATCACCTCTATTCCGACTTCAAGCCAGCATGGTGGATCGCAGTTGTCGCTGCTGCATTGCTCGCACTGAATGTTTACGCAGGCTATATCAATGCCACCAGCTATGAAATGGATTGGGCCAAGCGCGGCGAGCAAGACGTCGCGCGCTCGATGCAAATCACAGCCTATCTCTATTTGGCCGGCCTCGTGCCGCTGCATCTTCTGTTCTTGGCGATTGCAGTAAGAGGGCAGCACGTCATCCATAGCCATGATTCTGCCGAGCGCCGATTGCTTTCAGAATACCACAAGGCTCAGCGCCCGTGGCTGAGCTCTTTACGCAGCCTTGTGAATATCCCTGAGGCTGTGCGCTATGGCCGCCAGCGCATTTTGGTGGGCGGCTTGATGATCTTTGCTGGCGTTGCCAATTTCATGAACTTCTGGCGATTGACCATCGTCTTCATCTTCATCTGCCTGATCCCCGCGATTGTGCCCGAGTTGTTCCCGAAAATTGATGTCGTGCTGAACGCGCTGATGGAGTGGCGCAATATGCGCCAGGTCGCGATTGACCTCACTTTGGTTGCGATAATCTTGCTGATCTATCTGGGCATTGTGATGCTGATTCCGCTCATTATCTCTGCCTTTGCCAAGGTCGCCGTGCATTTCGCCGAACGACGGATGCGCAACTCTCTTGAGGATATTCAATATAAGGACGATCGTGCGCCGGTCTTATTCTTGCGCTCCTTCCTCAATGACAAGGTGCCGCTCACCCGCGTTAAGCGATCCCCGCGCCAATGGCTGCTCGATGGGGCCGGATCGCTCGATACGCTCGATATTATGATTTTGGCAGAGGGGACACAGATCGGCCCGACTGTAGCGCTGGGCAATCCCAATGACCCCGCCCCGCCCTATGGCGTAGCGCGCGGCTATTTCGATCACGATGACTGGCAAGAGGCCGTGACAGGCCTATGCGAACAATCGGCAGCTATCATCCTCGTACTGGACCAGACCGAGGGTGTGGAGTGGGAGATCGGCCATATTTCTGGGCGCAAGCATCTGGACAAGACTTTGGTCTTGCTTGCACCCGAAGATGTCGGGACAAATCGCGGAACCAGCCTGCTTTCCAAAGCTATGGGTAAAATGCTCGATCTATCCGCCAGCGATGCGAAAGAACTGCTGACTGGCAAGGCAAATGACAGCGCCATGGGCTTCATGCTGCGCAAGGGCGAACCTGAACTGCTGACCGTCGATACGCCGCGGCAATACGCCTATTTGACGATGGTCAGGCGGTTCTTGCGGCTGCTGCCGGATCACGATTTGAAAAATGTCCCAAGTGGCGCGAGTGACGAGACTTGAACTCGCGACCTCCGGCGTGACAGGCCGGCGCTCTAACCAACTGAGCTACACCCGCATAGATTGGGTTTGCACCGCTTGGGAGCGAGGCCATTAGGCCGCGCGCTTGTGACTGTCAACGGCCCTCATGAGCAATTTTCAATCATTTTTGTGACTTTATTCGCTGAGGAGCAAAACCGGCGTTTCAATCCGCTTTTTGAGCGCCTGAATAAAGCTTGCCGCATCATAGCCATCCACAACCCGGTGATCGCAGGAGATGGAGATATTCATCAACTTGCGTTTCTCGATTCGTTCCCCGCCATTTCCGTCAGAGACGTACATAGGCCGCTCGATAATTCGGTTAGGCCCGATGATCGCCACTTCGGGACGATTGATGACCGGCGTAGTGGCAACACCACCCAACGGGCCAAGCGAGGTGAGCGTCAGAGTTGAGCCAGAAAGCTCATCCGATTTGGCAGAGCCATCACGCGCAGCTGATGCCAAACGCCCAATCTCGACAGCCAATTGCCACAGATTCTTGGCTTCGGCATTCTGGATTACCGGCACCATCAAGCCGCCATCGGTCTGTGTCGCCATGCCCAAGTGCACTGCGCCGTGGCGCGTTACGATCCCTGCCTCATCATCAAAGCGGGCGTTGATCATCGGATAGTCTGGGATGAGCTTGCAAATGGCGGTGATGAGCATGGGCAGCATGGTGAGCTTGGGCTTCGCGCCACGCGCAGAATTGAGGTCTGCCCGCATTCGCTCCAACTCGGTCACATCCACTTCCTCAACATAAGAGAAGTGGGGAATGTTGCGCTTGGAAGCTGCCATATTGGCGGCGATTCTTTTGCGCAGGCCAATGACTTTTATCGGCTTGTCAGAACGAGTACCGCCCGCTGGCGCGAAGCCACTTCCCGCATTGTAAGAAAGAAACGCATCGAGATCGGCATGGCGCACGCGGCCATCTGCAGCAGCTTTCACTTGGGCAAGGTCGATGCCTAGCTCCTGAGCGCGCTTTCGCACAGCTGGCGAAGCGAGAACTTTGGCGACTGGCTGCGATGCAGCGGCCTCTACGCTAGCTGTTGCGATGGTTTCGTCCACTGGCTGCGGCGCCGGTTCAGAACGAGCAGGCTCTGGCGTCGGATCAGGGTTTTTCTCTTCCGCTTTCGGCTCGGGAGCAACCGCTTCCACGCCATCAATTTCGATCTCAAGCAACATTGCGCCCACCGCGACCACATCACCAACATCACCCGCAAGCGCGGTCACCACACCATCAACTGGGCTTTCGATGTCGATTGTCGCTTTGTCGGTCATCACATCGACGAGATGCTGGTCTTCGTTGACGGTGTCTCCGACTTTGACGTGCCATTCCACCACTTCGGCTTCGGCAACGCCCTCGCCAACATCGGGCATATTGAATGTGAATTTTGCCATAGCGTCTACTCGCTCAATATCTTTTCAATCGCCTCGCCAATGCGAACGGGGCCAGGAAAGTATGCCCATTCGAGGCTGTGCGGATAGGGCGTGTCGAAACCGGTTACGCGTTCGATCGGAGCTTCAAGGTGATAGAAGCAACGCTCAGTCACCAGCGCCGATAGCTCTGCGCCAAAGCCCGACGTGCGCGTGGCTTCGTGCACGATCAGGCAGCGCCCCGTCTTCTCGACAGAGGCTTCAATCGCTTCAATATCAAGCGGAACCAGTGTGCGCAGATCAAGAATATCAGCGTCAACGCCATTCGCTTCGCACACCGCCTCAGCGACATGAACCATCGTACCATAGGCAAGAACTGTCAGAGCATCGCCCTCGCGCACATGGCGCGCCTTGCCCAAGGGAATGGAGTAATGCCCTTCTGGCACCACGCTGTCGCGATGCTTCTTCCACGGCTCGACTGGCTTGTCGTAATAGCCGGTGAACGGCGCGTTATAGATGCGCTTGGGCTCGAAAAAGACTACCGGATCATTGTCTTCAATCGCGCTGATCAGCAATCCCTTGGCGTCATAGGGTGTTGCGGGAATGACCGTCTTGAGGCCCGCGACATGGGTGAAAAGCGCCTCGGGGCTTTGGCTGTGGGTTTGCCCGCCGAAAATTCCGCCGCCAAAGGGCGAACGCACCGTCATCGGCGCAATATACTCAGTAGCCGAACGATAACGCAGCCGCGCTGCTTCGCTGATGAGCTGGTCGAGACCGGGATAGATATAGTCGGCAAACTGGATTTCAGGCACAGGGCGCAGGCCATATGCCCCCATCCCCACGGCGACTCCAATGATTCCGCATTCCGAAATGGGCGTATCGAACACGCGGGTCTTTCCAAACTTCTCCTGCAGCCCTGCCGTCGCGCGGAAAACCCCGCCGAAATAGCCGACATCCTCACCCATGATGATGACATCGGGGTCCTGCTCAAGCTTGACCGCAAGCGCGTCATTGATCGCCTCGATCATATTGAGACGGCGTTCAGCGCCCGCTTCCGCCTGTTTTTCCACCTGCGCGCTCATGACCCGTTCTCCTCCCACGGATCGCTTTCGGGCCATTTGATTTTCCGCTCACGCCGAGCTTGATCAGCCTGTTCTCTCAAATGCCAAGGTAGCTCTTCATATACATCCTCGAACATGGTGCGGAAGGGATGGTGCAGACCGTGGCCGAGAATGCCGTTTTTCTCAGCCTCTTTTGTGGCCGCCTTGACGTTATCAGCGCATTGCTTGTCCATCGCCTTTTGCCGCTCTTCGTCCCATTCACCCAGCGCGATCAGGTGGTTTTTGAGCCGCATGATCGGATCGCCTAATGGCCATTCCTCACGCTCTTGCGCGCTGCGATAACCGGTTGGATCATCCGAAGTGGAATGCCCCTCTGCACGATAGGTAAAGTATTCGATCAGCGTGGGGCCGGCGTTTGCTCTGGCACGGTTTGCGGCCCATTCCTGCGCTGCGTAACAAGCAAGCGCATCGTTCCCATCGACGCGTAATCCGGCGAGCCCATATCCCAGCGCGCGCGCTGCGAAAGTTGTACGCTCTGCCCCTGCAAAGCCGGAAAAGCTCGAGATTGCCCATTGATTGTTGATGACGTTCAAAGTCACTGGGGCGTTATAGACGGCGGCGAATGTGCAGGCGGAATGGAAGTCACCTTCCGCCGTTGACCCCTCGCCCACCCAGGTCGCAGCAATCCGGCTATCGCCCTTGATCGCGCTTGCCATTGCCCAGCCCACAGCTTGAGGGGTTTGCGTGGCGAGATTGCCGGAAATTGAGAAGAAGGAATGCTCGCGGCTGGAATACATGATCGGCAGCTGGCGCCCTTTGAGCTTGTCTGCCTTGTTCGA
>CALLIO010000326.1 GCA_938009055.1 uncultured Altererythrobacter sp. | reverse complement strand
GCGTCTTCGCAAGACATCCATAGTGTCTTGCATCGTTGGATCGGGAATGGACGAGATTTTGGGTTCGGTTTGCTCAGTTTCGCCGGACTGCTGAGGCTTCTTGGCATCGCTGGCAAGCTCAATTTCTAGCTCCAAAACATAACGATGCGTGGGGTCACCCATCGCAGCCAGCGACCCGCAAGCCGCCAGTGCAAGCCCGCAAAGCAAGAGCGAGATAGCCTTGGCCGCGCGCGAAACGTTCACCGTCATTTCAATGGCCCCCCATTGCTTCGAGCACATCGTCGAGCCGCGCAGGTTCGCCCAAGGCCAGCACGCTGCCATCGGATTGCATATCGAGCGGATTGCCTTGCCAATCGCTCATCATACCGCCTGCACCCTCAACCACGGGAACCAGCGCAGCATAATCATGCAGCTTCAGCCCGCTCTCGATCACAAGGTCCAAATGCCCGCTCGCCAGCAATCCGTAATTGTAGCAATCCCCGCCATAGACGGGATAGGGCAGCTCGGGATACGCCTTGGCAACCACGCGCAGATACGCGTCTGCCTCCGCCTCGTTAAAACAATGCGGCGAAGTGGTCGCAACCACGGCCCCAGGCAATTCAGCACAAGCGCGAGTCTTCGCAGGTTTGCCATTGAAGGTGGTGCCCAGACCCAGCGCGCCGACCCAGCGCTCGCCAGCAACGCATTGGTCGATCACGCCCAGAACCGGCCAGCCTGATTGGCACAAAGCAATCAGCGTTCCGAAGATCGGGCGCCCCGCCATAAAGCTGGCCGTGCCATCAATCGGGTCGAGCACCCATTGCCGCTCCGCGCCTTCGTTATGCGTGCCATATTCCTCGCCCACGATGCCGTCATCGGGCCGTTCAGCCTCGATCACGGCGCGCATGGCAGCTTCTGCCGCGCGGTCCGCTTCGGTCACGAAACTGCGGTCGGCCTTGCGTTCGCTATCCCAATTGCCGCGAAACAGCGGGCGGATGGCTTCACCTGCTTTATCCGCCAGATGGGCAGCGAGCAGAATATCGTCTTCTTTGACTTGCATGGACATAGGGCGTTTCTTGTCGGTCACAGGCGCTGCGTCAAGCGGGCTGACATTTTTGAGCTAGCGCAATGGAATTTCTGCGCTATTCTCTGGTGAAATAGTGCTCGAGGTACATGTGGGCAGCGGTCGCAAATCAAAAGACAGGTTGGAAATGACAGCCGAGATTTGGCGTCGCAATCTTGCGCCTATGTCCGGCGCATCGCGCGAAGGGCTGCCGCTTTCCGAAAACCGCTCGGCAAGCGAGGATTTGGCGCCTTGGGTTGCGCGGCTGGTCTCTGCCAAAGCCATCAATGCTGCCGACATCGTCATCACTTGCGGCATGTGCAATGACCTTGCCTATACCCGCCACATCTTCAACGGGCGCTGGACCGCGATGAGCGCGGATGGCCACAGCGCTTATGAAAATGAAGTGCTGCAATTTGGCCAGCATTCCAAATTCATGCCGCTGTCCTGCACGGGCGACATTATGTCGGCTGGCTTTGGCTTAAGGGCAGGCGCATTTTACGCGCTTACCGGCAGAACCGCGCATGAGATTGTCGATCGGATCGAGCAGACAGATATCTTCGGCATGCTGGGTGATGATTTCAAAGAAATCTACTCGGATGACTACACGCCGCAGCAATGGAATCTGGCGATGGAAGAAGCGTTGAGGCGCTATATCGAACGCCATGATCCGCCGCCGCCAGACCCGGTTTCCGTCGCTTTCGAACTTGCCGCTTTCGAAGACCCGACCCAATCGCTCGCCGATTTTGCCGAGATGCAGAATATCTCCTTGCGCAAATTGCAGCGGGTGGTGAAGCGCGACTTTGGCTTGCCCCCGCGCACTGTCATGCGCCGTGCGCGCGCGCTCGATCTGGCTGCGCAATTGTGCGGCGTGGCGGATGAGGAGGAGGAAGCGGAGATGATGCTGCGCTATTTCGACCAGTCGCATCTGATCCGCGATTTCGCAGCTTTTTTCGGAGTGACACCGGAAAAATTCCGCAGCCGGCCGCGCCCCTTGCTGACCATCACATTGGAACAGCGCCAGGCCCGCAGGCTAGAAGAGCTGGAGCGGCATGAGCCCGGCAAAGCGCATCCATGGCGTGGCAGTCCTTCGCCGCGCAAGCCAAATGACGCGGCGGCTTAATTGCCGCGGCTAAAACTCAATCAAACAATGAGCTGACCGAGCTTTCATCGGCAATCCGCCGCACTGCCTCGCCGATCAGCGGCGCAATGGTCAGAACGCGGATCTTGTCCGATGCCTCGCACGCTTCTGTCGGACGGATGGAATCGGTGATGACCAGCTCTTTCAAAGCAGAACCATCGACCCGCGCTACCGCCCCGCCTGATAGAACACCGTGAGTGATATAGGCAGCAACGCTCGCTGCGCCTTGGGCCAGCAAAGCTTCGGCTGCATTGCACAAAGTTCCGCCTGAATCGACGATGTCGTCGATCATGATGCAATGGCGCCCTTTAACCTCGCCAATGATGTTCATCACTTCGCTTTCGCCGGGCCGGTCGCGGCGCTTATCAACGATAGCGAGCGGCGCATTGTCGAGCCGCTTGGCCAGCGCACGCGCGCGCACCACGCCGCCGACATCGGGCGAGACGACCATCAAATCCTCATCCCCGTAACGCGCCTGAATATCGGCTGCCATGACGGGAGCGGCATAAAGGTTGTCGGTGGGAATATCGAAGAAGCCTTGGATCTGGCCAGCATGCAGATCAACCGCCAGCACGCGATCAGCGCCTGCCTCTGTCATCAAATTGGCAACCAGCTTGGCCGAAATCGGCGTGCGGGGGCCGGGCTTTCGGTCTTGGCGGGCATAGCCGAAATAGGGCACCACAGCAGTGATCCTTTTGGCCGAAGCGCGTCTGAGCGCATCGATGCAGATCAAGAGTTCCATCAAATTGTCATTGGCCGGGAAGCTGGTGGGCTGGATGATAAACACATCCTCGCCGCGCACATTTTCGTGGATCTCGACGAAAATCTCTTCATCGGCAAAGCGGCGCACGCTGGCATCGGTAAGCGGAATTTCGAGATAGGCCGCGATTGCTCTCGCCAATGGCAGGTTCGAATTGGCGGACATGATTTTCATCGGCGTGGTTCCCTCAAGCCTGCGCCCGCAGAAAAGCGGCGCGATTCGCTGAAAGGTTGGCTTAGCCGAGCAGCGATGGCTTGCAACAGAGGGCGAATGGGATTTGTCCGCAATTGGATTTGGGCGCGGACAGAGCGAAAAACCAAACAAACCTTAACAATATCATGCGATTAACATGTATGGGCTAATGATATGGCACAATACTCATCCTTTTGTGTGAGAATAGCACTAGCATTTGCGTGCCTGTTGTTGGGCACGGCAAGCTTTGCGCAGTCCACAATTGTGTATCAGGATGATTTTGAAGGCACAGTCACGGGTTGGAGCCTCAACAACACTGATTTCGACCCCGACGTTACTCGATTTCTAGGCCGGTTTGATAATTCACCCACCAGCACAAGCCGAACATTCACTATCCCGCCCAGCACCGAGCGGGTGGATATCGTCTTTGATTTCTACCGCTTTGATAGCTGGGATAACACCAGCCAATAAGGTTTTGACCGGTTTCAGATCGATATCGACGGGACGCAGATTGTCTCGCTCCCCTTTCCCAATCCCCAAGCTGCACGTTCGGGAAGTTTGGGAGATGTGGATTGGTCTCATGTCCCAACGACGGGAACAGTCGAGCTTGCCTTTGGCACGGGCCGGTGGTGGTTTGATCAACTTCACCGCTTCACCATTTCGGTCGCCAATCCTGGCCCGACTTTGGATCTGACTTTGCGCTGCGCGGTCAATCAAGGCGGGAATGATGAGTCATGCGGTTATGACAATATGACAGTCACGGCCTTTCCAATTCTGCCCGATATTGCGGCGCAAAAAGCTGTTGCGACGGTTGGCAACGACTTTGCCATTCCAGGGAATTTGGTCGAATACACAATCTCGGTGAACAACACCGGCGGCACTGCGGACACGGGCTCGATAGTGATTGTCGATCCCATCCCCTCTGACCTGATCATGTTCAC
>CALLIO010000325.1 GCA_938009055.1 uncultured Altererythrobacter sp. | reverse complement strand
TGGCCAAACTGTTCGACCAGCAATTCTGCTGTGTCCTGATCGATGGTCTGGTTGACCGTGACCATCATGTCGAGATTGAACAGCTCCTTCACAAGGTCTGCGCCTTTCTCGCCCATCCGTTTGGCCAGCTCGCCCACGGTGATGGCTTCGGGCACGATAACATCGCGCACCTGCTTTTCGCGCGGGGTAGACGGTCCACCTTGTGCGCGGCGTTCTTTCTCGCGCGCGCGTTTGAGCGCTGCGAGTGAACGCGCACGGCGCCCTTCGTCCTCGTTCAGCGCCCTGGAGACGGTAAGCTTGCCGCTGCGACGCTTATCATTGCCGCCAGAGCTGCGCTTCTCTTCCTTCTTCTTCTTTTCCGGACGCTTGGGTTCTGGGCGGGCAACCGGCGTAAACTTGCGCGATGCCGGGGTCGGCGTGGCGTTTTCTTTAGCAGGTGCAGCTTCCGGAGCGGCCTCAACCTCAGCTTCGGCTGTCGCTGCGGCTTCTGCCTGAGCTTTGGCTTTGGCTTCGGCTTCGGCCTTCTTCTTGTCTTCTGCCCGCTTCTTCTCGTCAGCGGCGGTTTCCTTGGCCTTCTTATCGTCACGCTTGCGTGCATCTTCAGCCATTTTCAGCCGTGCTTCCTCAGCCTCGCGCTGCATACGTGCGACGCGCTCCTGCGGCGTTTCCGCATCGGCTGCCGGCTTTTTGGGCGCTGGCGGCGGCGCTGGCTCTTCGGCCACAGGGGGCGGAGGAGGAGGCGGTGCAGCAGGCGCAGGCGCGGGGGTCTCACCCGGCTTGGTGAGCTTGCGGCGGCGCTTCACCTCGACCGCAACCTTATTGGTGCGGCCGTGACTGAAGGTCTGCTTGACCTCGCCCGCATCCACGGCCTTTTTCAGACCCAATGGTTTGCGTGCTGGTTTTTTCTCTTCGTCGCTCATCTAGCTCGGTAATCCTTTAAAACGTCATTCATTGTCCGGATGCAGCGGCAATTTGCCCCGCAGCCCCAAATTCTTCGGCATTCGTGTCGCCATTGTCTGGCTTGGAGAAGTGCAACAAGCGCGCGATTGCCGCTTGGATGCGCGCCGCCCCTCCGTGATTGATCAATGCCAAATGGACAGTGTTCTCGCGGCCCAATGCCACAGAGAGCGCCGTCCGGTCCAGTGGCAAGACACTTCCGCGCTCGCCGCTGCCTTCCTTATCGCGGCCCACACGCCACGCCTGATCAAGCTTTTTGCGCCCATCTTCGCTGGCATCACGGGCGTGAAGCAGCAGTGCCACACGGCCCGTGCGCGCCTGCTCTGCAATCTTGGCCGTGCCCAGCACAACATGCCCGGCCTTGAGCGCCAGCCCCAGATTTTGCAGCAGGCTGCGGCGCAATGCCTCCTCAATCTGCGCAGGCAAATCATCGGCAAAGCGCGTGTCACCGCTTTTGAAGGCGCGGGCTAAGGCCGATTTGAACTGACCCTTGGCGATTGCTTGTTCCAGCTGCACGCGCGGCACGCCGAGCCATGCTCCGCGCCCGGGTGCCTTTGCCGACGGGTCAGGCAAAATCTCTCCATCGGGCGAAAGCGCCAACCGGACCAAATGGTCACGAGCAGCATGCTCCCCAGAGAGGATGCAAGTGCGCTCGTTTGCCCTTTTATTGGGCGCCGGCGCGTCAGCTATGTCGGGAGCTACGCTCTCATTGTTCGGAGTCCGCATTGGCGGCCTCCTGATTGTCAGCCGCATCAGCATCAGCTGCTGGCGCAGGGGTTTCCTCTTCGTCGTCGAACCAATGGGCACGCGCGGCCATGATGATCTCATTGCCTTGCTCTTCGGTGAGACCAAACTCGCCCAGAACGCCGCCCTTATCTTGCTCCCGCTGAGGGGGTTTGCGCATTGGCGGGCCGTCTGCCGCATTCTGGCGGCGGCGCGGTGCTTCACGCTTCTTCGCGATCAGCTCATCCGTGGCCAGATCAGCAAGATCATCGAGCGTCTTGATGTCCGCCTTGCCCAAAGTGACCAGCATACGCTCGGTCAGATGCGGCATATCGGCAATCGCGTCTTCGACACCCAGCTCTTTGCGGGCAGCGCGGAAGGTCTCTTCCTGACGGTCGAGCGCTTCTTTCGCGCGGTTCTGCAGCTCTTCGGCGAGCTCGTCGTCAAAGCCTTCGATGGCGGCCAGTTCGGCCATATCGACATAGGCGACTTCTTCGAGTTCAGCGAAGCCTTCAGCAACCAGAAGCTGCGAGAGCGTTTCGTCGACATCGAGCTCTTCTTCGAACATTTTCGAACGTTCGGCGAATTCCTTCGAGCGTTTTTCCGAAGCTTCTTCTTCGGTCATAATGTCGATCTGGTGACCGGTCAGCTGGCTGGCGAGGCGTACGTTCTGGCCGCGCCGACCAATCGCAAGCGACAACTGATCGTCAGGAACAACAACTTCGATGCGGCCTTCTTCCTCATCGAGAACAACGCGGGCCACCGTCGCAGGCTGCAATGCGTTCACAACAAAAGTAGCGGTGTCTTCTGACCACGGGATAATGTCGATCTTTTCGCCCTGAAGCTCCTGAACAACCGCTTGAACGCGGCTACCCTTCATACCCACACAGGCACCAACCGGATCGATCGAGCTGTCGTGGCTGATGACGCCGATCTTCGCGCGGCTGCCCGGATCACGGGCGGCGGCCTTGATTTCGATAATACCGTCGTAAATCTCGGGCACTTCTTGCGCGAAGAGTTTGCGCATGAAATCGGGATGGCCACGGGTGAGGAAAATCTGCGGGCCGCGATTGTTGCGTTCCACCTTGCTGATGAGCGCACGCACACGCTCGCCAACACGCGCGGCTTCGCGCGGGATTTGCTGGTCGCGGCGGATCACACCCTCGGCACGGCCAAGGTTGACGATCACATGGCCAAATTCGACCGATTTGATAACGCCGGTGATGACTTCATTGGCACGGTCTTTGAACTCTTCGAACTGGCGCTCACGCTCGGCATCGCGAACCTTTTGGAAGATCACTTGCTTGGCTGATTGCGCGTCAATCCGGCCCAGATCAACCGGTGGCAGCGGATCGACGATAAAGTCGCCCAGCTTGGCATCA
>CALLIO010000324.1 GCA_938009055.1 uncultured Altererythrobacter sp. | reverse complement strand
GGCGGGCGGATCCGCGGTGGCTCGACCATCACACAGCAGACGGCCAAGAACGTCTTCTTATGGCAAGGCGGTGGATATTTCCGCAAAGGGCTAGAGGCCTATTTCGCCTTCGCCATCGAGAAAATCTGGGGCAAGCGCCGGATCATGGAAGTCTATCTCAACATCGCGGAGACCGGCATTGGCACCTATGGGGCGCAGGCCGGTGCCGAACGCTACTTTGGCCATTCGGCTGCCAAGCTGACCCAGAACGAGGCGGCGCGTATGGCAGTCGCCCTGCCCTTGCCCAAGAAGCGCGAAGTGATCGCTCCATCGGGCTGGCTTGCTCGGCATGGGCGCACAATTGAACGGCGAATGGCGATTGTCCGGCGCGGTGGGCTCGATGACTGCGTCTATGAGTAATGTTGCACTAGTTTCAACACTGCGAATGAGGGCTTGACGAAGCGCCAAAACTCGCGGAATTGAGCGCCCAATGATGGTCCAAGCCAGTACTCCAGAAGCGCGCGAGGCGCTCAAAGCCGCAATGGCACGGTTGGCTGATGGCGACCAATCCGCCCTGCAAGAAATTTATGAAGCCACTTCGGCGAAACTATTTGGCATCTGCCTGCGTATCTTAGGTGATCGAAAGGAGGCCGAAGACGCATTGCAGGATGTCTATGTCAATTTGTGGCAGCGCGCGGATCGTTATGATCCCACCCGTGCCAGCCCGATTTCATGGCTCGCAACCTTCGCGCGCAACCGCGCGGTGGATCGTCTTCGCACGGGCAAAATCCGCCAGGGCGCTGTGCCGGTTGAAGAAGCTGCACCCATTCCGGATGCGGCTCCATTGGCCGACAGCCTGCTGATTGACGCGGAGAAAACGACCCAGATCCACCAATGCCTTGAGACGTTGGAAGAGCGCCAGCGCGGCGCAATCCGTTCGGCATTCTTTGATGGGCGCACCTATGCGCAATTGGCGGAAAGCGCTGACGTGCCGCTGGGCACGATGAAAAGTTGGGTGCGGCGCGGTTTACAGAAACTGCGCGTTTGTCTGGAGGCGGCGGAATGAGCGACGCCCCGGAAATCAAGCGCGATGATCCGATGCTGGCAGCGGAATATTCGCTTGGCCTGCTCGAAGGCGAGGATTTGCTCACCGCGCGCGGAAAATGCGCTGATGGCGGCATCTTCACGACCCGCAAGGATTGGTGGGACAATTGGTTCATCCCGCTTTCTGACGAGATGGAGGGTGTTCAGCCTGACGCCGCCGTATGGCAGCGGATCAACAGCGCGATTGACGCCAAGCAAAGCGGCGCAGATGCCGGTGGCGACGTCATCTCGCTCAAGCAGCGCCTGCGCAATTGGCAAGTGGCCGGAAGCGCAGCTGCCGCAGCGGCGGTCGCAGCCATTGCGCTGATGGTCAGCTCGCCCGCTCAAACACCGCTCGATCCTGTGGCGGCTCAAGCACCGCTTGTGGCCTCGATACCAATTGGCGACACGCCATTGCGCCTCGGCGTGACCTATCTGCCCGATGCAGAAGAAATGCTGGTGTCTGCCAGCGGCCTCACCGCTGACGGCGTGCACGATCATGAATTGTGGCTGGTGCCTGCTGATGGCGGCGATCTGCAAAGTCTGGGCGTTGTTGTGGCGGGCGAGGAACGGCGCGTCACCCTGCCTGCCAATATCACGCAGAATATGGGTGACGGGGTGCAATTGGTCCTCACGCGCGAGCCTTTGGGCGGTAAACCTGCCGATCAAGATGCAGGCCCTGTTGTCGCAGAGGGCGCATTTAATCAGGTCTAAAGCCCTGTAATCAAGCGCATTTCTTGCGCGCTCAAATTTTTTCCAACAATTTTGCATCCGCACCTTTGGGCCGCGCGTATCTCCAATGGCAAGCGGAGGGGCTTGTTATTCAAGGAGACTAAGAATGACGATGTCCAAACAATTGAAGACAGCTGCCCTAGCCGCAATTGCCGCCACCGCATCGGTTGCTGCTTTGACCAGCATTCCAGCCAGCGCCGGCCATCACAAGACGATGGCAAAGTCGCAGCCCAACATTGTGGAGACCGCGCAGTCCACCGGCGTCCACGGCACGCTGGTGACCGCTGTGGTTGCTGCTGGATTGGCTGAAACATTGTCAGCTGATGGCGCGCTGACAGTATTTGCCCCCACCGACACTGCCTTTGCAAAATTGCCTGCTGGCACGGTCGAAACTTTGGTGAAGCCAGAAAACAAAGACACGCTCACCGGAGTGCTGACCTACCACGTCGTTGGCGGAAACATCACCTCCGACATGATCCTTGGCTATATCAAGGGGAGCAAAGATGGCGTTGCCCGCATTCAAACCTTGGCTGGCGGCGTTCTTGAAGCTCGCTTGTCGGGCGACACGATTGTGGTGACTGATGGCGCTGGACGCGCGACTGCCGTCACGCAAGCCGACGTCAAAACATCAAACGGCATCATCCATGTAACCGATGGAGTGTTTCTGCCGAAATCATAGGCAAGCCCCTTTAGCGAACACCCCCTTCGCTCGCGCTGTCTCATCCTCCCCCTCCAAACCGTGGGGCAGCGCAAACTTAAGCCCCGTCTGGCCAATCCCAAAGGTCAGGCGGGGCTTTTTGGTTGGAGAGAAAGTTAGGGCTGCTTAGATGCCCAACGGGCGAGGAGCCAGAGGATAAGCAATTGCGCAGCAGGGAGCAATATGATCACACTCCAAAACGCAATCCTTGGATCGCCGTTGATATATTGGGCGGGCAAAAATTCTAGCAAAAGCATCAGCCCAGCCATCAGGATAGAAAATCCGATCGGCAGCGCCCAAGCCATCGGGCGCCGTGCCGTCAGCCGGGTTGCTTCGCCACGAATATCATAATGCGCAGGGATCTGCTCGAACCGGCTGTAAGTGCGATCGGTCCAATAGCCTGAATAAAGAAGAGCAGCGATAACCAGCCCAACAAGGGCATGCTCAAAGATGCCGATCATTAAGCAGCCTCTTCGGCTTCCTCGTCATCCTTGGGGCCAAGAACCTGGATCGGCTCTTTCTTGCCTTCGACAACATCGCCGTCGATCACGATTTCATTGACGCCTTCCATATCGGGAAGGTCGAACATCGTATCGAGCAGGATCGCCTCGACGATAGAGCGAAGACCGCGCGCGCCGGTTTTGCGCAGGATCGCTTTTTCCGCAATCGCGCGCAATGCGTCATCGGTGAAGGTCAGCTCAACCTTCTCCAGCTCGAACAATTTGCGATATTGTTTGACGATCGCGTTCTTCGGCTCTTGCAGGATGGTGATCAGCGCATCGACATCCAGGTCGTGTAAAGTCGCAATCACTGGCAAACGGCCGACAAATTCAGGGATGAGCCCGAATTTGAGCAGATCTTCCGGCTCGCTCTTTTCCAGAAGCTCGCCAACCTTGCGCTTGTCAGGATCGGCAACATGCGCGCCGAAACCGATGGAGCGTTTTTGCAGACGGTCCGCGATGATCTTGTCGAGGCCCGCAAAAGCGCCGCCGCAAATGAACAGGATGTTGGTCGTATCCACTTGCAGGAATTCCTGCTGCGGATGTTTGCGACCGCCCTGCGGCGGGACCGAGGCAGTGGTGCCTTCCATCAGCTTCAGCAAAGCTTGCTGCACACCCTCGCCCGATACGTCGCGGGTGATCGAGGGATTTTCCGCCTTGCGCGTGATCTTGTCGATCTCGTCAATATAGACGATGCCGTGCTGCGCTTTTTCGACATTATAGTCAGAGGCTTGTAGCAGCTTGAGGATAATGTTCTCAACATCTTCGCCCACATAGCCCGCTTCAGTCAGCGTGGTCGCATCGGCCATGGTGAAGGGCACATCAAATGTGCGAGCCAAAGTCTGCGCTAGCAAAGTCTTGCCCGTGCCGGTTGGGCCAACGAGCAAAATGTTCGATTTCGCCAGCTCGACACCATCCGATTTTCCGGAATGCTCGAGCCGCTTGTAATGGTTGTGGACAGCAACGGCGAGATTGCGCTTGGCGCTGTTCTGGCCGATCACATAATCATTGAGCGTGGCGAAGATTTCAGAAGGAGGCGGCACTTCGCCTTCCTTGCGTCCGCCAAGGCCAGCCTTGGTTTCTTCGCGGATGATGTCATTGCAAAGCTCAACGCATTCATCGCAGATGAACACGGTGGGGCCAGCAATCAGCTTGCGCACTTCGTGCTGCGATTTGCCGCAGAAGCTGCAGTACAGCGTGCTCTTGCTATCGGTTCCGCTCAATTTCGTCATATCCTAGTTTTACCCGCCCGCTTGTTGGGATTCGCCCAATGAGGATTCGCCCAGTGTAGAACGCATTGAACGCGAATCAACAACTTGAGCTTCCAATTGTCCAGCAATTGCGCGGTTTTTTCTTATCTGTTGCTGCCGAAATGGAGTTAATGTCCCAAAACAGCCCGAAAATCCTCGACAGATTTACGCGAAATTGCCGTAAGATCAGGAAGGAGCGCCGCCGCTGCCTTTCTCATCATTGTCAGAATCGCCTTCTGGGCGTGTTTCAAAGACCTTGTCGACCAGACCGAACTTCATCGCTTCTTCCGCTTCGAGGAAGGTATCACGATCCATCGCGTCTTCGATTTCTTTCAGCTTTTTGCCGGTATATTTGACGTAAAGCTCGTTCATCCGCTTCTTGATCCGCAGGATTTCACGCGCCTGAATCTCAATATCGGAGGCCATGCCGCGCGCACCGCCCGATGGCTGGTGGATCATGATCCGCGCATTGGGCAGCGCGATCCGCATACCCGGCTCGCCCGCTGTCAAAAGGAAGCTACCCATCGACGCTGCTTGCCCAACACAAACGGTGGAAACACGCGGTTTGATGTATTGCATAGTGTCGTGAATACCCATCCCTGCGGTCACTACGCCGCCAGGCGAGTTGATATACATGCTGATCGGCTTGGAAGGGTTTTCGCTTTCAAGGAACAGCAGCTGGGCAATGATAAGCGAGGCCATATTGTCCTCAACCTGCCCGGTCACAAAAACGATCCGTTCGCGCAAAAGGCGCGAGAAAATATCGAAGCTGCGCTCGCCCCGGCTGGTCTGCTCGACCACCATCGGCACCAATGCACCGGTAAGCGGGTCGCGGGTAAACTGGCCTTGCGTTGCGTGTCCTTGGCCGTCGAGCACATCGATCATGGGTAAAGCGTCCTTCGTAATAACGTGTGTGTGACTATGTTGGACGGCTGCGCGCACTATTCAACCCCGTTAACCTCTGAAACGGGGATAGGAGCCCATTTTGCGCACAGGCCGCGTTTAGGAAAAGCTGCGGAAGAAGCCGGGGGCGCGGCGCACTTTTTCAATATCGGTCTTGCCGTTGAACAAGAGGCGCAACAGCGCAAGGCGCCGCACGAGCAATTCGTGGATGACAATCACCGTTGTCGCGGCCGCCACCGTTAGCAATGTGAATTCGAGCCAGACCGGCCAGTCCACCTTCGTCAGCCACTGGCCGTAAATATATATCAGGCAGTGGTGGAACAGATACATGGAGAGAGCGCAATCAGCCAGCCAGCGGGTCCGCGGTCCGCCCTCGCTGAAATAGCGATGGAAGAATTGCAGGATGAACAACACCAGCACCCACATCGACAGCTGATTGAGGAACAGCATCACCCATCCCTCCATCGGACCATGCTCGGGAAGGGCATAGGGCTGTAAGAGCAACGCAATCGCTGCGGCAAAGGGCATGTAAGCGCGCCATGCGCACAGCGCCTTGAGCAAAGCGGGAGAAAGCGCGGCCATCACGCCGATCACGAAGAAGGGAAATTCGCTGACCACTTTGTACCAGCTTTGGAAGCCAGGAAAGAGTAAGTCGTAAGAGCCAGGCACTTGGGCGGCGAACGCATAATTGGCAGTGTTTGCTCCGGCCAGGACGAGGATGAAGAGCGCAAAGGCTCCCGGCCCGCTCACATATTTTGCCAGAGTATCAGACAGCCGTACCGCGCCTTTTCGGATCGAAGAGGCACGCGGCAGAACGCCGTGGATTATGGCGGCAAGCGCAAACATCGGCAGCAGGCTCACAAGGAACCACAAATGCAGTTGCCATTCGTCAGTGCGCCAGATCATCGCGAAATTCTCGCTCACAAACCAATCCACCGGCGATCCCGCCCCGCCATTATCCAGCCAGCGCAGATACAGCTCTAGCATGTTAAAGGTCACAGCAATCGCAATCAGCGGCACGGCGGTGCGCAGCAGCCGATTCCACAAGAAATCCCCTACCGTCCGCTTTGCCAGCAAGAGCACAGCGAAAAAACCGCCAACAAAGAAAAAGGTCGGCGTGATGAACAGATGGAGCCCGAAAATTGCCCAGTCAAAAAACTCATGCCGGTCGGTATTGCTGGTGATCCAAGGGCGCGCAGGCGCATAGACTGTGCCGGCGTGCAGTGCGACAGACAGGAACATCAAAACCGAGCGCGCACCATCGATGTCATGATAGTGCTTCGGGGCCGGAGCAGTCGCGTTTGAATTTTGCATCGCTATTCGGGGCAATCCAAAGGGGGGTGAACTGTGATACGATCAATTGCGTATTTAGTTAGAATGTTCCGGTTTCAGATCGGTAAATGCGCTGTGGTCTTGGAACGGGACAATTGGCGGGCAATTGTGAATGCGATTGCTGTTGATCCGGCTGAGGGAACCGCTTGTCGATCTTGGTTGTTGCAAACAAATGATAAGCTTAAGGCGCTCAAGATGACGCCCGATTTGCTAAATATTTCACTGGTTGACTGATTGACGCACAAAACTCGCCTCCACCAATTGCGTCACATAAACCTATCCTCGACCCTGTCGTCCTCGGCAATATGCGCGGCTGCCTTGCTTTGGGCGGCACCTTCACTTGCGCAAGATGGTGCGGAGGCAAGCACTGAGACGCCTTTGCCCGCCACGAGCGATCAAGAAAACGCGGGCCAGACCTTTGATCCAGCCTATTTCGAACGCTTTGCCCCGCGCACTGCGCTCGACATGATCGAGCAGATCCCCGGCTTTCAAGTTGAAGGCGGCGGTGGCGGAAATGGCGGGCGCGGGCTTGGACAAGCGAACCAGAATGTGCTGGTGAACGGCGAACGGCTCTCCTCAAAATCGGACAGCGTGCAAGACCAATTGCGCCGCATCCCCGCCGATGATGTGGTCCGGATCGAGCTGGTCGATGGAACCAGTCTCGACGTCACTGGCCTTTCCGGTCAAGTCGCCAATGTGATCGTCAATCTAGAAGGGATTGCCGGATCCTTCTCTTGGAAGGGCCGCTATCGTGACACAACGCCCGGCCCGGAATGGTTTGGCGGCGAAATCTCTGTCGCAGGCACAACCGGCGACTTCAGCTTCACTGTCGCGCTCGACAATCCGAACAACCGCTTTGGCGCAGACGGGCCAACGATCGTGCTCGATCCATCAGGCGATCTGATCCAGACCGAGGATACGATTTTTCGCGGCAAGTTCGACAAGCCCACGATCTCGGCCAATCTGGGCTATGCCTTTAGCGAGGATGTTAGCGCCTCGCTGAACCTATCCTATGCGCGCAGCTATTTCCGCAGGCGAGCAGACGAGACGATCACCGGCCAGCTGATCGACCCGAGCATGCGCGCGATCCGCCTGCGCGAAAATGGCTATGAATATGAGATAAGCGGCGATCTGTCCTTTCCGCTGGGCAAGGGAAGCCTCAAGCTGATCGGCGTCGAACGCTATGACAGCGAGGACTTCTCGCAAACGGTCATCGAAACATTCGAGAGTCCCGCGCTTGATGCGATTGGCGACCGTTTCACCCGCGATGATGGCATTGGCGAGAGGATCGGGCGCGCGGAATACAATTTCCCTTTTATAGGCGCGCAGTGGCAGCTTGCTGGCGAGGCCGCGTTTAACCGGCTCGACCGTGTCTCTGGCCTGTTCGAGCTTGATACAGCAGGTGAGTTTGTCGAGCTGGATTTCCCCGAAGGGACCGGCGGGGTGACAGAAGATCGCTATGAAGTCTCGGCCAGCTTCTCCAAAGGTCTGACGGGCAGGCTCAGCTTTCAAACCACCGCCGCTTATGAATTCTCGACCCTGAAGCAGACCGGCAGCGCCGCCAATGATCGCAGCTTTAAACGGCCCAAAGGGTCCGCCTCGCTCACATGGAACAATGGCAAGGGTTTCGACATCACGCTGACTGGTGAGCGCAGCGTCGGCCAGCTGTCCTTTGGCGATTTCCTCGCCCGAGTGAATGTCGATGACGAGAACGCCAATGCTGGCAATAACGAACTTGTGCCCTTCCAGCGCTGGGAAGTGCAGCTTGATCTCAACAAGACTTTGGGCGCGTGGGGCTCAACCAGCCTAATGCTCGAGCAGCGCTGGATCGAGGATTTTCTCACCCTTGTCCCGCTCGATGATCTCAGCGGCGAGGCGTTAGGCAATCTCCCCTCAGCACGGCGCACCGAGATTGAATGGACAACAACGCTCAAGCTTGATCCGCTCGGCTGGAAGGGGGCGCAATTGGATCTGCGCCTCGAATATGAAGAAGGCGAATTTCGCGATCCGCTTACCGCGGAATTGCGCGACTTTTCGCGTGGGCGTGACCGCGAGGCTGATATCGAGCTGCGCCACGACATTCCCGGCACATCGCTAGCCTATGGCGCAGTCATGAATTACGCGCGCGACCGGCGCTTCTTCCGGCTGGAGGAGAGCAATCTGGCCGTCGATGGCCCCACTTTCGCGCGGGTCTATGTCGAGCATAAGGATCTGTTCGGACTGACTGCGCGGGCAACGCTGGGCAATATCGCCAATGGCCGCGACCGCGATGACCGGATCGTTTATGATGGGCCGCGCAACATTGCGCCGGTTCTGTTCACAGAGGAACGCGCGCGCCGCATCGGGCCGATCTTCCGGCTGGATGTGAGCGGGAACTTCTAGCCAGGAGCCTTACTGGTTTTCCCAAAAGCAAAG
>CALLIO010000323.1 GCA_938009055.1 uncultured Altererythrobacter sp. | reverse complement strand
AAGAACACAGAAACACTGGCAAGCCGTGGATGACACGCGGCACCAATTTGGGGACGGAGATAAACGCATGAAGGCATTGCGAAGCCATACGGTCGGAGGGCCAGAGACGCTCTCGCTCGACGAAGTTGAGACACCCACACCGGGCGCTGGAGAGGTGTTGGTCGATATCAAGGCCTGTGCGATCAACTTTCCCGACACGCTGATGATCCGCGATCTGTATCAGTTTAAGCCCGAGCGCCCCTATGCGCCGGGCGGCGAGCTGGCTGGCGTGATCGAGGCGGTTGGCGAAGGCGTGACCAATTTCAAAGTCGGCGACCGCGTGATGGCGGGTATCGGCAATGGCGCGCTGGCGGAAAAGGCAATTGTGCCCGCTGGCCGGATGTTCCCCGTGCCCGATGGTGTCCCGTTCGAGAAAGCAGCCTCGCTGCTCCTCACCTATGGCACCAACATTCACGGGCTAAAGGATCGCGGCCATATCAAGGAAGGCGACACGGTGCTGATCCTTGGCGCAGCAGGCGGCGTTGGCATTGCCGCAATCGAGCTTTGCAAAGCCTATGGCGCGCGCGTTGTTGCCGCTGTCTCTAGCGAGGCGAAGGGCGAGGTCGCACGCAAAGTCGGCGCGGATGACGTTGTGATCTATCCCAAGGGCGAGATGGACAAGGCCGCATCCAAAGAGCTCGCGGGCGCATTCAAAGCGGCCTGCGGGCCAGAGGGCGCAAACATCGTCTATGACATTGTCGGCGGGCAATATTCCGAACCGGCGCTGCGTTCGATCGCATGGGAAGGCAAGTTTCTTGTGGTCGGTTTTCCGGCCGGCATCGCCAAAATGCCGCTCAACCTCACTCTGCTCAAATCCTGCGATATTTGCGGCGTCTTCTGGGGCGCATTTACTGCACGCGAGCCGGAAAAATTCCGCGCGCAGGTCGAAGAATTGTTCGCGCTGATGAAGGAAGGCAAGATCGACCCGCTGGTCTCCGAGACCTTCCCGCTCGAACGCGGGGGCGAGGCGATTGCCAAGCTTGAAAACCGCGAGGCTGTCGGCAAACTCGTCGTGACGATGGATTAGACGCACTAGTCCTTGCCGTGGCCTTTGCCCATGCCTATCTGTCAGTCAACACAACGCCTTTCGCATAGGGACGCATATGACCGATTTTGACGACCGCAAGCGCGCCGAAGAAGCCAAGTTCGCAATGGACGAGGAAACCGCCTTCAAACTCGCGGCACGGCGCAACCGCCTGCTGGGCGAATGGGCAGCCGAAATTATGGGCCTCACCCAGGAAGAAACCGACGCTTACAAGAAAGCCGTCGTCCAGGCCGATTTCGAAGAGGCGGGCGATGAGGATGTGATCCGCAAATTGCTCGGCGATCTGACCGCAGCTGATTGCGACATTTCCGAAGATGACATTCGCACCAAGCTCGAAGAAAAAGCGGTCGAGGCGAAACGTCAATTGATGAGCGAAAGCTAAGCCAAATGCCAATGAGCGCTGACGAAATTACGCAAGCCATCACCGCCGGGCTTCCCGGCGCTGTGGTCGAACTGACCGATCTGGCGGGCGATAATGACCATTGGGCCGCCAAGGTCACAGCCCCGCAATTTGCTGGCAAGAACCGCGTCCAACAGCACAAGCTCGTCTATGACACGCTCGGCGGGCGCATGGGCGGCGTGCTCCATGCCTTGCAACTCACGACATCGGTTCCCACTTAAGAACCATAATTTCGCACATGCAGGACGATTATCATGTCTGACAACACACCCGACACTTCAGCTGAAACAAATGGCCGCATCGACACTCTTGTGAAAGAGAACGATGTGGTCTTGTTTATGAAGGGCACACCGCTCTTCCCGCAATGCGGCTTTTCCAGTCGCGCTATCTCGATCCTCGATCATTGCGGGATCGCGTATGAAAGCGTCGATGTGTTGCAGGACATGGAAATCCGCCAAGGGATCAAGAGCTATTCGGATTGGCCCACCATCCCCCAACTTTATGTGAAGGGCGAATTTCTGGGTGGCAGCGACATTATGATGGAAATGTTCGAAGCTGGCGAATTGCAGGAAACGCTCGACAAAGCGGAAGTGGCCAAAGCGGAATAGGCTCCTCCGACAACTTCTTTCCATTCAAAGAAAAAGCCGCCCGGGAGACCATCCGGACGGCTTTTCTTTTTGGGGAGGCTGCGACCGGGAGACCAGGAGATCGCGCCTCTTCGTAGAAGACTATTTGAGACAACCATTACATAGCACGAGCCGTGCCAGAAATGCAGTAGCCAAGGTTTTCTGCCCGTTTCGATGGTTAACGCATCTGTTAACTATCGCCCCTTTGTTAAATTTCCCGACACGTGCGCCATTCAGCCCTTGGCTTTGCGCCCGCGCACCGGCATCACCCTAGTCATGACCGATCCAGCATCCTCTTCGCCCGAGGCTATTCCTGCCGCCACCGTCGTTATTTTCAGGGACACGCCAGCAGGTTCGCCATCCGAAATCTTGATGCAAGTGCGCTCGAAAACGATGACATTTGCTGGCGGCATGGCGGTCTTTCCCGGGGGGCGGGTGGATACGGCCGATTTTGCGCTGGCTGAGACCTTGGCAGGCGATGACAGCGAAGAGCTCGCGCATCGGATCGCGGCTGTGCGCGAGACCTTGGAGGAAACGGGGCTTGCGATCGGCCTTATCGGCGATGTTGATGCGGCAAGCGCTGCGAAAGCGCGCGCCATGCTGGAGGAAGTCAACGAGCTTACCCCAGTGCTTGAGCACTTCGGATGGACGCTCGATCTGGAACAGCTCACGCCCTTTGCGCGCTGGTTTCCGCAGAATGAGCCAATCCCGCGGGTCTATGACACGCGCTTTTACCTCGCCAATATTGGTACAGGTGCGGTTGAGATCGAGGCTGACAATTCAGAGACCACCCGGCTGTTCTGGGTTTCGGCCAAGGGCGCGCTAGACATGGCCGCAGGGGGCGAGATCAAGGTGATCTTCCCGACCCGCCGCAATCTGGAGCGGCTGGCCTTGTTCGACGATTATGCCGCGACCAAGGCGCATGCAGACAGCATCCCCGTCAAACCGATCATCCCGCAAATTGATGAGAGTTCAGGCACGCCAATGCTGACGATCTTGAAGGACGCCGGCTATCCAGTGACCGAGGAATCGCTTGAAAGAGTGATGCGGGGTTAGGCGCGCGATGTGCAGCGTGAGAGGGATGTCAGCTTACGGCAACTGATAAATTACAGGCAATGTCTGATTATGAGGGTGAAAGTGGACGCTCGGTTTTCCATTGAGATGATAACGTACTGTGTGAGCAGTATCACTTGGTTCGGCAGATCCCGTGCAAAATCAATTTGCTTCTTCATGTTCGCTTAGTATTGCCGCGATCATAGAATTGGCTCTTTCATTATCAGGATCGAGTGCCAACACCATCCGGTATTCGGTCAGAGCACTCTCTGAATCTCCAGAAGCCAGCAATGCCTCACCCAAACTGTCATGTGCATTGGGTGATTCTGGGAAATTCTCGACGTTTAGGGCGAACACAGCGATGGCGTCAGCGACTCGTTCTTGTGAAAGGAAAGCATATCCAATTTGGTTCAACGTGGATTGCGCAGCCGAAAAGTCATAGCGATCTATTTGCCCCTCGACCGACTTGTATGAAGCAACCACTTGCGCGCCAGTCTTGTCTTCATAACGGGAAAGCGCGACGCGAATTGGCAATAGCGCTTCCTGTCCTGTGATGATTTCGTGCATGAGCATTCGAGCTAACGGAATAGCCAGACGATTGGTCTGCCGATCATCCGTGCATATCATTACTCCTACTTTTTGGTCGGGGGCATATCGCACATTTGCGCGGGCACCGCCGCCGCTATGGCCAACGGTGAGTATCCCTTCTCGATTTTCCACGATGCTGCCCAAACTGTAATCATCAAAAAGATATTTCTCGTTGAGCAGGAGTGATTTCCAGTCAGCAGGTAAAATGATCGAACCGTTATTGATGTTCAAAAACATCTTTGCCATGTCGTCAGCGGTACTGCGATATCCGCCAGCACTGAGTAAAAATGCCGGTTCACTATCGTCTGTGGCGGATGCGTGCCGGGTGTTGGACATGCCGGCGGGATTCAAAATGTACTCAGAGGCCAACTCGTCAAAGTTTGCTCCAAGATTGTCCTGCAAGATAATTTCTCCAATCGCATATCCCGATTGTTGATAGCGAGAATATTCTCCTGGTTGATAATCCAGGGGGGCATCTCTCACCATTTTATACACATCTCGATTGTCAGTTTCCGGGTTGGA
>CALLIO010000322.1 GCA_938009055.1 uncultured Altererythrobacter sp. | reverse complement strand
CGGTGGCCAAGTGGTGCCGGTTGACAAAAATGGCCGCTTTGCAGCGCAACAGATCGTTGCCCGCAAAGGCCCTGCTTCCAAGCTTGATCTGGTTATCAAGCGCGATGGCAAGATCATCCACGAAGAATCGCAAAGCTTTGCGGTCAAGCGCGATGATTGGTTTGTCGTTGGACAAGGCGACCTGACGCTTGGCCGCAGCTTTAGCTCCGGTCCGGCAGCCGACGTGAGCGGCGATACGCTTGCTCAAGGCAGCTTCGCGATTGGTCGCGCCGCATTCTACGCTAAGGGCGTTATCGGCGATGAGGACGGTGATGATAGCGATGATATTCGCATCACAGCATCGGTCGATACGGGCGAAACTTTGGTCAAAGACCTGTTCAGCAATCTCGACCGCAAGGATCCGAGCCAATTGCTGCGCCGCTTGAACCGCGATCAATATTACCCGACCTACGGTGATAACTCGACGCTGGTAGAGGACGCTCCGACACAGGGACGTTTCTACCTCAAGGTCGCCAAGGATGACAGCCAGCTCGTACTCGGCAACTTTGTCACCAATTTCAACGGTGCAGAGCTGGCCCAGCTTGATCGCGGCCTGTTCGGCGCATTGATCGACATCAATTCCGATCAGGTCACAAGCTTTGGTGAGCGCACCACGCAGATCACGGCCTTTGCGTCTGATCCTGGCACTTTGCCAGCGCGTGAAGAGTTCCGCGGAACAGGCGGCTCGCTATACTTCCTGCAACGTCAGGATGTGTCGATTGGCTCAGAACGCGTGCGCATCGAAACACGTGACCGCAACACCGGTTTGGTGATCGAAAGCCGCGACCTTTATCCGCAGCAGGATTATGATTTCGACCCCTATCAGGGCCGCATCACTCTGCTCACCCCCCTCGCCTCGACTGTGGCCAATGGCAGCACCGTGCGCGAAGGCAGCTCGACCGGCAATGTCCCTGTGCTCGTGGTTCGCTATGAATACACGCCGCTGGTGGGCGACCTTGATGGCTACACCGTTGGCGGCCGGGCAACCGGCTGGCTGGGCGACAAGGTTCGCTTTGGCATCACCGGTCAGCGCGACACAGTCGAAGATGCAGCTCAAACGCTGCTCGGCACCGACGTGCTGCTGCGCTTGACGGCTGGCACTTACATCAAGGGCGAAGTCGCCCGCACCGACGGACCTGGTTTCGGCCAATCCAACTCGGTTGATGGCGGCCTGTCTTTCATCGACATCGCCAACCCCGGCACCAGCGCCAAGGCGAAAGCATACCGCGCAGAAGGCGGCGTGAACTTCGCTGAACTGGCTGGCAAGAGCGGGGATCTGGGCAAATTGCACGCCTATTACGAGAATTACGAGGCAGGCTTTGCTTCCTCGGGCAATCTCACACCGTCTGAAACGACGCGTTGGGGTGCTGCAGCCAGCATTCCGCTTGGCGATGCAGTGTCGATTGCGGCCAAGTATGACGAGCTTTCATCAGACAACACCGGCGACAACAAAACCGGTTCGGTTGATCTGGCGGCAAGCTTTGCTGCTGGCACGGGCAAGGTCACAACCAAACTCGGCCTTCGTTATGAAGACCGCACACCGGGCACATTGTTGAACTCTGTGCAGGATGGCAGCCGCACTGACGCAGCCGTTGAGGTGGAATATGCACCGTCCAAGAACGTGGCTGTGCATGCTTTTGGTCAAGCAACGCTCGACCACGATGCTGCTCGCCAGCGCAACAACCGTTTTGGCGGCGGCTTGACCGCTCAGCTGACCGAGAAAATGTCGGTTTCCGGAGAGGTTTCGGGCGGTGACGGTGGCCTTGGTGCAGATGTCCAATTGAACCGCCGCTTGGGCGAAGGTTCAGAAGCCTATGTCGGCTATGCCCTGTTCGCAGATCGCACCGATACCGGCCTCGACAGCCAGAACATCTTCACTCGCTCCAATCGCGGAACGCTGACCGTTGGTGCACGCCAGCGCTTTAGCGACAGCCTGTCTGTCTATGGCGAAAACCGGATTGGCTTTGGCGGCTCGGCACCATCGCTTACTCGCGGCTTTGGTCTGCAATTCGAGCCGACCGAGAAAATTTCAATCAACGGCAGCTTTGAAAATGGCCGGATTGATGATGTGTCCACTGGCGTATTCCGCCGCACAGCCGGAAGCCTTGGCTTTGGCTATGTGACAGAGGGCGTTCGCTTCGGCAGCTCGGTTGAAATGCGCAAGGAAAAGAGCGCGACGATCGACCAAACGGTTTGGTTGCTGCGCAATGACTTCTCTTACGAAGTTGATCCAAGTTGGACGGCGCTTGGCCGCTTCAATCTGGCGCGTGCAGATCAGGCCAGCGGCTCGGTCAACGCAGCTGAATTTACCGAAGCGGTGGCAGGTCTTGCCTTCCGCCCGGTCAATGATGAACGCTTCAACGCGCTTGTTCGTTTCACCTATTTCGAAGATCTTGGCCCTGTGGGTCAGATCACCGGATCAGGTCAGACCGAAAGCCCCAAACAGCGCAGCATCATCTTTAGCGCTGATGCCAATTACGACATCACTCAGAAGCTGACCTTGGGTGCCAAATATGGCTTCCGCCAGGGCCGAGTTTCGGTAACGCGTGATAGCGACATCTTCGTCAGCTCTGATGCGCATCTGGGTGTGATCCGCGCCGATTACCGGGTAAACCAGAAATGGGATGCCTTGATCGAAGGTCGCGCTTTGTGGGTGACTTTGGCTGACGATATGCGGCTGGGTGCGCTCGGCGCCATCTACCGCCACATTGGCGACAATGTGAAAGTGGGCGTTGGCTATTCATTGTCCGATTTCTCAGATGATCTGACCGACCAGAGCTATTCAAGCCACGGGCCGTTCCTGAACATCTTGAGCAAGTTCTAATGGGTTTAAGGGATGCTCCAATGGGGCATCCCTAAGCTCGGCCCCAAAACTGGCTTAGGCTTTGGTCGCATTCTCTTTCGAAATCCCATCCAAAGCCAACTCGCTTGCAGAGCGAATTGCCTCGCCGATCAGAATGATCGTGGGCCCATCACCCAGCGCAGTCTCTGCCGCCAACGGCAGCATGCCTAGCCGCGTGTGAAACGCGCGCTCATTTGGAAGGCTGACATTCTCCATCAAAGTCACGGGCGCTTGGCGGGACAAGCCAGCGCCAATCAGTCCTGCTGCAATATGCGGCGCGGCTGACTTGCCCATATAGACCGCAATCGTTGCTTGGGGGTCGGCGAGCGCATGCCAATCAAGCTCGGGCACGGCCCCTGCTTTGGTGTGAGCGGTAACGAAGGTCAGCCTGCGCGCGAGACCGCGCATGGTGAGCGAGGCTTCCAAACTGGCAGCCGCCGCACTGGCAGTGGTGACGCCCGGGCAAATCGCAACTGTGATGCCTTGCTGCCGGCACGCCTCAAGCTCTTCAGTCGCGCGCCCGAAGATCGACGGGTCGCCGCCTTTGAGCCGCACAACCCGCTGGCCAGACTTCGCCGCCTTGACCAAAAGATCGCAGATCAGCGGTTGGGGCGCAGAATGCCTGCCAGAACGTTTGCCCACGCTACGCTGCCGGGTCGCTGGCGGGATCAACTGCCGGATCGCATCGCTCACCAATGCGTCATAAAAGACGATATCGGCTTGTTTGAGCAGCCGCTCAGCCTTGCGTGTAAGCAAGTCGGGATCACCGGGACCAGCGCCGACCAGCCAAACGGAACCTTTGGGAAAATCGCTCATTCGGCTGCCTCTTTGACCGGTTCCTGAAACTCTGCCAGCATGCGCGCAATTTCAGGGCGGCAGCTGCCACAATTGGTGCCCGCCCGCGTGCAGCTTCCCACTTTTTCGAGCGTATCCTCACCCGATT
>CALLIO010000321.1 GCA_938009055.1 uncultured Altererythrobacter sp. | reverse complement strand
TGAATAATGGATGGGTGTTTGGCCTTGGGCATTCATGGCGCGCGCTCTTGCCCAATTTGCACTGGCTTGTCCAAGAAAAAGGCCTCCAACATTGCTGTCGGAGGCCTTCCTTGCGACCCTGGGGGCCTTTGCTGCTAAGGGCCAGATACAGGGGTGGCCCTTGCGCGATTATATCGTGGATCAGGCGAGATCGAAGCGATCTGCGTCCATCACCTTGGTCCATGCCGCGACGAAATCTGCGACGAACTTTTCTTCATTGCCCGCTTCTGCATAGACTTCGGCTTGCGCGCGAAGCTGCGAGTTGGAACCAAAGATCAGATCGGCGCGGGTTGCGCGATATTTCTCTGCACCGCTTGCCCGGTCAGTGCCGACAAACTCTTCTTCCTCGCCATCTGCGGCCGACCATTTGGTCGACATGTCGAGCAGGTTGACAAAGAAGTCTGTGGTCAGCTGGCCAGCGCGATCGGTGAAGACACCGTGGCCAGTGTTGCCAGCCACCGCACCCAAAGCGCGCATGCCGCCAACCAGAACGGTCAGCTCAGGGATCGAAAGACCCAACAGATGCGCCTTGTCGATCAGCATGTCCTCGGTCTTCACTGAGCCTTTGGTCTTAAGATAGTTGCGGAAGCCATCAGCAAATGGCTCCAACGGCTCGAAGCTTTCCGCATCGGTCTGCTCTGCACTCGCATCGCCGCGTCCGGTTGTGACTGGAACACTGACTGAGTGGCCAGCATCCGCCGCTGCTTTCTCAACCGCAGCTGCACCTGCCAGAACAATCGCGTCAGCCATCGAGAGATCGCCGCGCAATTCCTCAAGCTTGGCAAGCACTTTGCCCAGCTCATCAGGATCGTTCGCCGCCCAGCCATTTTGCGGAGCAAGCCGCACACGCGCGCCATTGGCACCGCCGCGATGGTCCGAATTGCGATAGCTGGCAGCCGAAGCCCAAGCCGCCTTCACAAGCTCGCTAACCGTCAGACCGCTGCCGAGGACAGCAGCCTTAAAGTCAGCAACTGTGCTGTCAGAAGGCGCAGAACCGGCGGGGATCGGATCCATCCAGATCAGCTCTTCGGATGGAACTTCTGGGCCATTGTAGCGGGCAATCGGGCCCATATCGCGGTGGCACAGTTTGAACCATGCGCGCGCAAATGCGTCGTCCAATTGCTCGGGATTTTCATAGAAGCGCTTGGAAATTTTGGCGTATTCCGGATCCATCTTGAGCGCCATATCGGCGGTCGTCATGATGGTGCGGACCTTCTTCGAAGGATCGCGCGCATCAGGTGCCATATCCGCTTCTTCAGGATTGATCGGCGTCCAAAGCTTGGCACCTGCGGGGCTTTCGGAAAGCTCGTAATCGTATTTGAAGAGCAGGCGGAAGTAATCGTGCGACCATGCGGTCGGATTGTTCGACCATGACCCTTCGATGCCCGAAGTGGTGATGTTGCCTGCGTCAATCTCGGCCTGATCGGTCAACCAGCCAAACGCCTGCTTGCTCAGATCTTCGCTTTCCGGGCTGTCGCTGAATGTGTCTGACGGGGCAGCACCGTGCGCCTTACCAAAGGCATGTCCGCCAGCGACGAGAGCAATCGTCTCCTCGTCATTCATCGCCATATTGGCAAAAGTCTGGCGCATGTCGCGGGCTGACAGCAGCGGATCAGGATTGCCGCCTGGCCCTTCGGGATTGACGTAGATCAGACCCATCTGGATCGCGGCCAGCGGCCCTTCCAATTCCCAATTCTTGTCAGGCTGGATACGGGTTTCAGCGCCGGTATCGACCCACTCGCTTTCGGTGCCCCAATAAACGGTCTCAGGCTCGAACACATCCTTGCGTCCACCGCCGAAGCCGAAGACCGGGCCGCCCATGCTTTCAATGGCGACGTTACCGGCCAGAACCAGCAAATCAGCCCAGCTGATGTTCTTGCCGTATTTCTGTTTGATCGGCCACAGCAGGCGGCGCGCCTTGTCGAGATTGCCATTGTCCGGCCAGCTGTTGAGTGGAGCAAAACGCTGTTGTCCGCTGCCCGCACCGCCGCGGCCATCGCCAGTGCGATACGTGCCAGCTGCGTGCCAGGTCATGCGGATGAAGAAGGGGCCGTAATGGCCGTAATCTGCAGGCCACCATTCCTGGCTGTCGGTCATCAGCGCGGTCAAATCCGCTTTCAGCGCGGCATAGTCGAGCGTGTTGAACGCTGCCACATAGTTGAAATCATCACCATAGGGATCAGCGTTGCGACCTTCGCCGGTGAGCACTTCTACTGCTGATGTTTCGGGCCACCAATCCTTATTGGTGCGGCCATGCAGCGGGCGGGTGCCGCCTTCGCCTGTGAACGGGCAAGCGCCTGTCAGTTCGCCGGTCTTCATATCCATGTGGTGTTCTCCTGATTGTCTCTAAAGAATGCGCGGCTAAGCGCGAAATTCGGGTGCCGAACCGGCGGGTTGGGTTGGGGGAAGAGCCCGCCGATTCGGTCTTTGCATTACCGTAATGACGGTTTGACGAAAAACAGTCCAATCGATTAATCTGCGGATATTGATTGATAGAGGCGATTAAAGGCGGGGCGACTATTATTACCCATTCTCTCCGCAATTTAGGCGCCGCATTGCGCCTCGTGCATAAGCTTGTGATCGGCCAAAACCAGCGCCATCATCGCTGCGACAACCGGCGCGCCTCTGATGCCAACGCAAGGGTCGTGGCGACCCTTGGTCATTACTTCCACCGCCTCGCCATCAGACGTTACTGATTGCACCGGCGTGAGGATAGAGGAGGTCGGCTTGAACGCCACACGGCAGACCACCGGCTGTCCGGTGGAGATACCGCCCGCCGTCCCGCCGGCATGATTGGCGAGGAATTGCGGCGCGCCATCATTGCTGCCTTCGGGTGCGGGCCGCATTGGATCGGCGTTTTGCTCGCCCGTCAGCCTTGCCGTTTCAAACCCGTCACCAATCTCAACGCCCTTGGTCGCATTGATGCTCATCATCGCAGCGGCCAAATCACCGTCGAGCTTGGCATAGACCGGAGCGCCCCATCCCGCTGGAACGCCAGTGGCTACGCATTCGACAATGGCGCCAAGCGAAGAGCCGTCCTTGCGCGCTTGATCGAGCCGCTTTGCCCAGCGTTCAGCCGCTGCCGCATCGGGCGAGAAGAAGGGGTTCTGATCGATCTGCTCCAGATCAATGGCGGAGCGGTCGATTGAGTCCCCGCCCAGCTCGCAAACATAGGTATGGATCGAAACCTGCGGAATGATCAGCCGCGCAATCGCGCCTGCTGCCACCCGCGCCGCCGTTTCGCGTGCGGACGAACGCCCGCCGCCGCGATAATCGCGAATGCCGTATTTCGCATCATAAGCGTAATCGGCATGGCCCGGGCGATAACGCTTGGCGATATCGGAATAGTCTTTGCTGCGCTGATCGGTATTTTCGATCATCAGGCTGATGGGCGTGCCCGTTGTCTGCCCTTCAAACGTGCCCGACAGAATACGAACCTCATCCGCTTCCTTGCGCTGGGTCGTGAATTTCGACTGGCCCGGCTTGCGCGCATCCATGAAGGGCTGGATGTCAGCTTCGGTAACAGGAATGCGCGGCGGGCAGCCATCCAGCACCGCGCCCAGCGCAGGTCCGTGGCTTTCGCCCCAAGTGGTGAAGCGCAGCATCCGTCCAAATGTGTTC
>CALLIO010000320.1 GCA_938009055.1 uncultured Altererythrobacter sp. | reverse complement strand
GGGCAATGACCGCTATTCTACAGAGGTTGTTCTGCGGGCGTTCGGCGGCACGCTGACGATGCTCGATGGACGCTCGGGTGGCTCGGGTGGTGGCTATGGCGATGCAACGCCAGCACCAAGCCCAAGCCCGTCACCAAGCCCGTCACCAAGCCCAAGCCATTACGACATCGACGACGATATTCCGTTCTAAGAATTAGCTTAGCGCTGGGGTTTGCATTCCCCCTTTCAGCACCTTGCCGGTGGTGCGCGCGAAAACCGGCACCCTTTCCCACCTGAGACCGCGAGACCACCCCAGATGTCAAAGATCGAATTGCGCCCATATCAAACGCAGATCATCGAAGAAGCGCGTGACGCTTATCGAGGCAATCGCGGCGTTTTGGTGCAACTTCCGACAGGTGGGGGTAAGACAATCCTCGCCTCATCCATCGTTCACAGCGCGGCTAATCGCGGCAACAATGTCTGGTGGCTGACACATCGGCGCGAGCTGGCGAAACAAGCCAGCGATACGTTCTACGCGCTCGATATTCCGCACGGGCTGGTTCAATCCGGCAACGTCTCGGACCCACATGCCCGCGTGCAAGTGGCAAGCATTCAAACCATTGTGCGCAGGCTGGATAAGGTAAGCGCGCCCGACCTCATTGTGTTCGATGAGTGCTTAGCCGGAGAAACGCTTGTTCAGACAAACAAGGGCATCCTCCGCATAGACGAGATCAACGTAAGAGCGGGTATCAAAGCCCTCTGCGAAATTGGTGGCGAACTTCGGTATCGCAAGATCACAAAAGCGTGGAAGTCTGGAACCAAGAAGACAATTAAAATCAGTCTAAGTAATGGAGAAACGATCACATGCACGCCCAATCACCCGCTGTTCGTGGAGGGAAGATGGACGCAAGCGGGGAGCGCGAAGATTGCTCAAAGGCTGGCGACCCGTGCGGATTTTGCAAATGCGGCTGTGGCCAGCAAGTCTTCAGAGACAGTCGAGGCAGGATTCGAAAATACCACACTAGCTGCAAGAAAAACTCTGGTCCAAGATTGGATTGGGAGACTAGGTTTACTCAGTCAATTGAGAACGCACCGCTCTGTAAGTGCGGATGTGCTGAGAAAGTCAAAACACCGTTCCGTGACGCTGCGGACATGCGTGCGCATCGCGGCAGATCATATCCTAAGTTTCTGCTTGGGCACGACAAGAGGCCTAAGGGCCACGGACTCAAGCTCAATCACCTTGAGCAATCCGCCATCCTTGGGACGCTGCTTGGAGATGGGTCGATCTCATACCCAAACAAGCGATCGAAAAACGCTAGACTGGCATGGACGCACGGCGAGTGTCAGGCGGGGTGGGTCTACCACAAAGCGGCGGCTCTATGGAGACTCAACCCCGTTGTTCGGTTCGCGCCAAGTGCTGGATATGGTGAAACGAGCGTGCGGATGCACACGTCGTGCCTACCATCAATTTCAACAATATATTCAATTGTTCACGATGGAACGCGGAAACGGGTCACTAGAGAATGGCTTGAACGGCTCGGTGATGTCGGAATGGCGTGGTGGTTTTGCGACGACGGGCACTGGTCTGGCACAATGTTTTTTCACACGGAAGGTTACAGCGAAAAAGAAAACAAGCTTATCGCTGACTGGATTGGGCAAGCGTCTATTGACCATAATCAAAAAGGTCAGCCTTATATCCGCGTCAAAAAGCGGAGGGCCTTGGAGATTATGGGGGAAATCAAGCCACACATTCCCGAGTGCATGGCTTACAAAATCCCCGTCAATCATTGGGATTGAAGCTGGGCCCGAAATCGACGTTTTTGATATAACCGTTGAAGAGGCCCACAACTTCTTCGCTAACGGCTGTCTGGTTCACAATTGCCACCATATCGGCGCGGCACAATGGGTTAAGATATTCGACGCTTTCCCCGCTGCCAAAATCCTTGGCCTTACCGCAACGCCTTGGCGGCTTGATGGCAAAGGGCTCGGCACATGGTTCACGCATATGGTCGAGGGGCCAACCGTGCGCGAGCTTATCGATATGGGCTCGCTGTGTGATTATAGGCTGTTCGCGCCATCTATGCCTGATCTTGCGGGCATTAAATCGGCAGCGGGTGATTATCAAAAAGGCGCGCTTGCCGATGCGATGGATAAGCCCGCGTTGGTGGGGGATAGCATAGCGCATTATAAGCGGCTCTGTGCTGGCAAGCGGGCGGTTGTCTTTGCGGCCGGCGTTGCAAATTCCCAATCAATCGTGGCGCAATTCAATGAGGCAGGCGTGCGGGCTGAGCATGTCGATGGCTCAATGGCGACCGAGGAGCGCGATGCGATAGTCGAGCGCTTCCGGTCTGGCGAAACGCTGGTGATGAGCAATGCCGACCTATTCGGCGAGGGCTTCGATGTGCCAGCGATTGAGGCCGTCATCCTATTGCGCCCCACGAAATCCCTTTCTCTTTACCTTCAGCAGGTAGGCCGCGCCCTTCGCCCGATGGAGGGCAAGGATCGCGCCGTCATCCTCGATCACGCGGGCAATTCACTCACCCACGGCTTGCCTGATGATGAGCGTGAATGGTCGCTCGAGGATCGCGAGAAACGGCGAGCATCGGAAGGAACCGATGTGCCGGTCAAGCAATGTTCTGAGTGCTTCTACGTTTACCGTCCAGCGCCGCGATGCCCGCAGTGTGGTTACGCGCCGCCTGTGCAAATGCGCGAGCTGGAGCAGATTGATGGCACGCTTGAGGAGGTCGCGCGCACCGAGCGCATTGAGCGCCGTGAAAAGCGGATGGAGGAAGGGCGCGCTGAAACGCTCGATGATTTCATGCAGATAGCCCGACAGCGTGGCTATAAAATGGGGTGGGCACGCAAGCGCTTCCAGATCCGGCAAATGCAGGGGAGGGCAGCGT
>CALLIO010000319.1 GCA_938009055.1 uncultured Altererythrobacter sp. | reverse complement strand
ATGATGGACGCCCCGGCGCGGTGACAAGCGCGTGCTTGCCGGGCACGGACTGCACGGACTGCATGGACGTCGAGGCGCCCAACGATCCCGAGCCAGAGCCCGAGCCCGAGCCCGAGCCAGAGCCCGGGAAGACATTCGGGTTGAAAGCGGGATCATCAGCCGGACTGCTGCCTCGGTCCCTTACGAACGCATCCAAGATGTAAGCTTGGAGCAGGAATTGCTGCCGCGCTTGTTCGGTCTGGTTTCGGTCAAGTTCGAGACGGGGGCTGGCGGGGCCGAGGAATTGAAGCTTGCCTACCTCACCGAAGAACAAGGCGAGGAATTGCGCGATCTCATCCGCGAGCGGCGCGAGGAGGAAGTGGCAGCGATCGCAGCTGAAGATGGCGAGGATGCACAGCCAAGCGAAGAAGTGTCCGACACGCTCTTTGCCATGGGTTCAGGCAGGCTCTTCACGTTTGGCCTGTTCGAATTCTCACTCGCCGTATTCGCGGTGCTGTTTGGCCTTGCTTCGCAATTTGAAGACTTCTTGCCGTTTGATATTTGGGATGTGGATTTCTGGACGGCCAATGTCTTGGGTGGGCGCGAACAAGTCGAAAGCTTGAGCTCTTCTGCGCAGATCGCAGGCGGAATATTCGCCATCGGCTCGCTCATCGCGCTGGGTTTTGCCACCGGCATTGCCAAAGTCTTTTCGCGCGAATGGGGTTTCCTGCTTGAGAAGACAGCACGCGGGTTTCGGCGGCGGCGCGGCCTGTTCACCAAAACCGATGTAGTGATGCCAACCCACCGCGTCCAAGCGATCACGTTGGGCACGCGCTGGCTGCGCTACCGGTTTGGTTGGCACAGTTTGAAATTCGTCAGCCTTGCGAGTGATTTCGCCGGATCGAGCCATGTGGTCGCGCCCTTTGCCAAGCGTGAAGAGACCGACCCGATCATCCGCGCTGCTGGATTCGAGCCACCTGCCGAGACATTGGAATGGCACCGCGCGAGCGAGAAACAGCGCTTTGACAATGCGCTGATCGATATTGTGGTGTTCGGCCTGATCGCAATTCCGGTCGCAATTTTTGCGCCGGCAGGATTTATCGCGATCCCGATAGTGCTGGCTATCCTTGCGGCTGCTGGCGAGCTTTATTCATGGACATTCCGCAAGCATGCGATTGACGGCTCGCATATTTACGCCACCGAAGGCTTGCTATCACCCAGCACGCAAATTGCCTCGCGAGTGAAACTGCATTCGGTTGAAGTTTCGCAAGGCCCGATTGCGCAGCGCCGCGGCTATGCAACGCTCCATCTGGGGCTGGCAGGCGGCAATTTTTCGATTTCTGGCGTGCCGACGCAGCGCGCTTTCGTTTTGCGCGATCAGATTACTCAAAGCATAGCGGCAACCGATTTCAGCGTCATCAATAAAGGCTGATTTTTGAGGAGTTAAGCTCGCAACTCCGACCAGTCAGGATTGGCGTCAAACTTCTTGGCAACATACCAGCATTGCGGAACGATCCTAAAATTCTGATCGCGCGCATCGGCGATGAGCTGCTCGACCAATTGGGCTGCAATTCCGCGCCCGCCGATCGCCTTGGGCACTACGGTATGGGTAGCAATCCTCACGCTCTCTTGGCTTGGGCTATGTTCCCATTCGAGATAGCCCGTCGCCTCCTCGCCAGCGACATGAGCAGTGTATTTGCCGCCATTCCCGCTTGTTGCATGGGTGATTGTGACTGGCGCCATTGCTTCGCTCAATTTGCGTCTCCTGCTTGCCTTAGCTGCGGCTTTGATTAGAGCGAGAAACCATGTCCAGCCGCAAGCCCTTTTTGTCCGACAATGCCGCCAAAGTGCATCCCCAAGTGTGGGAAGCGATGCGCGCGGCAGATGAAGCCGATGCCCCCTATGATGGCGATGCTTTGTCGGCAGGGTTGGATGAGCGCTTTATCGATTTGTTCGGGCGTGAATGCGCAGCGCTTTGGGTGGCAACGGGCACGGCGGCCAATTGTCTGGCGCTTGGCACAATGGTCCAGCCCCACGGCGGCGTCGTGTGCCATGAGGAAGCGCATGTCGAGCTGGACGAGGGCGGGGCACCCGGCTTCTTCCTCCATGGCGCGAAGCTGATGCTGGCGAGTGGCGAGAGCGCAAAGCTGACCCCTGCTGATATCGCGCAAGTGATCGACCCGATCCGCGATGATGTGCATCAAGTCCAACCCCACGCCATCGCGATTACGCAAGCAAGCGAATATGGCTGCGTCTATTCTTCGGAAGAATTGGCCGCGCTGTGCGATCTTGCCACGGAACGCGGACTTGGCCTGCATATGGATGGTGCGCGCTTTGCCAATGCAGCAGCCTTTCTGGGCGGATCAGCCGCTGCGACTGCTGGCAGCGTCGACAGCCTTGCTTTCGGCTGCATCAAGAACGGCGCGATGAGCGCAGAGGCTGTGGTGTTGTTCGATCCCGCCCGCGCGGATGAAGTGAAATATCGCCGCAAGCGTGCGGGCCATTTGCAATGCAAGGGGCGCTATCAGGCCGCTCAAATCCTTGCCATGCTGCAAGGTGACTTGTGGCTCGCCAATGCGCGCGCGGCCAATAATGCTGCTGCTGAAATCGCCAGCGGATGCGGCGAACGTTTGCTGCATCCCGTCCAAGCGAATGAAGTCTTTGCGCGGCTGGACGCTAAAGAGCGCGAAGCATTGCGGGCCCAAGGCTTCGACTTTTACGATTGGGGAGAGGATGCGGCGCGCTTCGTCGCTTCATGGGATAGCGTGGCAGACGATGCCATTGCGCTTGGCAAAGCGATTGCAGCCCTTTGAGCGCTGACAGTCCTTCAATGCTGAGCTGGCGGGTCGTTGTCCCGTTTTTGCTGACGGGCACGATCTGGGGCTCGACCTGGTATGTGATTACTGGCCAGATTGACGGTGTGCCAGCGGCTTGGTCAGTCTTTTACCGCTTCCTGCTTGCAACCCCTGCGCTGTTTCTGGTCGCTTTTTTGATGAAGCGCCGCTTGCGTCTGACCCGCGCGGAGCATTGGTTGGCCCTATGGGTCGGTCTGTTCCAATTCGCGGGCAATTTCCTCTTCGTTTATAATGCGGAGCTTTATGTCACATCGGGCATTGTTGCGATGATGTTCGGCTTGTTCATGGTGCCCAATGCGCTGTTCGGGCGGCTGTTTCTGGGCGAGCGCGTGCAGGCAGGTTTCATCTGGGGCAGCGTGATTGCGATTGTCGGCGTGTCGCTGCTTCTGTGGCATGAGTATAGCGCCAATCCCGATGCGGGGGTGATTGGCGGCAATGTGGGCTTGGGGATTTTTCTGGCATTCCTTGGCATTCTTGCGGCCTCTATCGCCAATGTGGTGCAAGCCAATCCAACTGGTCGCGCCGTGCCAATGGTGAGCCTGCTGGCTTGGGCGATGCTGTACGGCACGATTTTCGATCTGGGCTTTGCATGGCTGACCGCTGGCCCGCCGCCTGTGCCCACTTCGACGAATTACTGGATGGGAATTGTCTATCTGGCGCTGATCGGATCGGTCATCACCTTTCCGCTACACTACAACCTCGTTCGCGATATTGGAGCAGGGCGCGGTGCGTATAATTCGATCCTGACGATCTCCGTCGCAATGCTGATTTCGACTGTTTGGGAAGGCTATGCGTGGACTTGGCTAACGGCGAGTGGAATGGTGCTCGCTGTGGTTGGGATGGTGCTGGCGCTAAGAGCGAAACAGGCTCCAACTTAGGCTGTTGCGTGAGCAACTGCCTCGCGCCCGCCCGCCCGCAGCGATACGACCTTTAGGTCGTGTGAGCGAGGAGATCGCGCGCCGGATGGCGTGCGGAAAACAAAGACTCTAAACCCTGAATATACGTCGGGAACTCAGGCTGCCAGCCGAGCACGCGCTTCGCTTTCCCATTCGCAACACGGCGGTTCTCTGAATAGAAGCCCAGCGCCATTGG
>CALLIO010000318.1 GCA_938009055.1 uncultured Altererythrobacter sp. | reverse complement strand
ATTTCGATTTCTTTTGCGGTCTTGCCAGCGAGATGAAGGGCGACACACTGCCGCGGCTTTCTTCCGGCCTGCATTTCTCGATGCGCCAGCCTTATGGCGTGGTGGGCCGGATCGTCCCCTTCAACCATCCGTTTATGTTTGCCGCCGCTAACCTTGCAGCCCCTTTGATCGCGGGCAACAGTGTCGTTATGAAGACGCCCGAGACCTCGCCTTTGTCTGCGACGGTGGTCGCCGATATCTGCAATGAAGTGCTACCCGCCGGCGTCGTAAACATGATCTCTGGTTATGGTTTGCCCGCTGGCGATACAATTGCCCGCCATCCGTTGATCCGCCGGATCGGTTTTACCGGCTCGATTGGGACGGGGCTGGCAATCCAGAAGGCCGCTGCAGAAACTTGCGTGAAGCATGTCAGTCTTGAACTGGGCGGGAAGAACGCTTTGATCATTTGCCCCGATGCTGATCTGGCTGAAGCGATCAATGCCGCTGTTGCAGGCATGAACTTTGCCTGGGCCGGGCAAAGCTGCGGATCGACCAGCCGCATTCTCGTGCATGAAGATCATTATGATAGCGCGGTCGCGATGCTGGCAGAGCGTCTATCCGCGATCAAAGTCGGTGATGCGATGGATTATGCCTCGCAAATGGGACCGCTCAATTCTGCAGCGCATCTGGCGCGGGTGACCGAACTGATCGAAACAGGAAAGACCGAAGCCCGCTTGGTAACCGGCGGCTGTGCTCCTGACGGCGATCAGTTTAGGCGCGGATTTTGGATGGCGCCGACGCTCTTTGCAGATGTGCCCGGCGGTTCATCAATAGCGCAAAAAGAAGTTTTCGGCCCGGTAATGACCGTCCAAAAATGGTCAAATCTGGATCAAGCGATCGCTATAGCAAACAGCGTGGAATATGGACTGACTGCCTCGGTCTTTACCCCGAACATCACCACGGCGATCACATTGGCCGAAAGGCTGGATGCCGGTGTGGTGCATATAAATGGCTCGAAAATGCACTATGTCGGCAGCTCGTTCGGCGGCACCAAGAATTCCGGCCTCGGCAGCGAAGAGGGGCTCGAAGAATTGCTCAGCTACACGCAAAGCAAGACAGTCCATATCAGCCATGGGCAGCAATGATGGTCGCATTGCGAATGCGATTGCCGAAGCGCGCTGCAAGCCCAGTGAAACACGTTAAAACAAACGCAGTCCCCCACCCTTTCAACTTTCAGAGAACCCAATGAGCACAGCTGCGATATCCGTTGAGAAAATCGAGAAGACCACCCGCGGCACGGTTCGCCTTGATGGCACTGACTGGACCGCGATGAGTGACGAAACGCGCCTTGCCAAACTGCACAAGGATGGTTTCGCGATTCTCCCCTCGCTTTTGAGCGGGCAGGAGCTGGATGATATTCTGGGTGAGCTGGCCGACTTACCAATGAACACCGCGCCTTACAGCGAAGAACAGAAATTCGCTGCTGAGCCGCCGCAATGGCACAGCCAGAAATTTGCTGAAGTTATCGGTTCTAAGCGGCTGACAGATTTCGTCAAATCGGCTTTGGGCGATGATATCGTGTTTATGCTGGGCATGTATGTGCGCAGTGGCCCAGGAGTGCCGGGCCTGGCGCTTCATTCCGACTATCAGCCATACGGATCAGAGCCGAAAGGGTGGAACGAAAGCTCGCCATCGACCTTGCGCGTGCTGATTTACACGGAAGATCTGACATTGGATCAAGCGCCGTTCACGATTGTGCCAGGATCGCATTTGAGCCTGCACGAACACAGCAATCCCTACATCCGCTATGACAACCACCCTGATATGGTCACATTGTCACCGAAAAAGGGTGATGCGCTGATTTTCAATGTAAAAGCTTTTCACGGTACGCATCCGCATTTGGGTCCAAAGGGACGCGGCATGTTTGAATATGCCTATCGCCCAGCTTGGGCAAAATGCGTTGGCGAGGTTGAGGAATGGAATGCAGCCGATGTCGCCGCAGCGCCGGAAATTGCCAAGCCATACCTAAAACCGCGTAACAGCGGCGATCCGGTGTCAGCGCTGGGTACATCGCTTGATGCGCAAGAAAGCCAGTTCAGGGGCATTGCCCCGGTCCTGCCATGACCGCCCAAGCAGCATCTCAGCCGGACCGCCAGGAAACCCTCACGGATGATTTCCGCAAAGCCATGCGGCAATTGGCGGCAACCCCCACAATTGTTTCGACAGCAAGTGCAGGCAAGCGTTTTGGGATGGCAGCGACCGCAGTGTCTTCTCTTTCGGTCGATCCGCCATCATTGCTGATTTGTGTAAACCAGTCTGCCAGCATTCACCCTGCACTCCCGACCGGTAACCGGTTTTGCATCAACATCCTTGATGCAAAGCACGAGGATATCTGCATGGCTTTCGGCGGTGCGGTCGAAGCCTCGCGCAGGTTTGAAACAAGTGCTTGGACTGAAACTTCAGACGACGTGCCCTATTTGCTAGATGCCAACGCCAATGTGTTTTGCGAAGTTTCGCGCGTGATTGATCATGCGTCTCACTCCATCATTATTGGCTCGGTCTATGACTGTATGGTCGCACAACCCGGCATTCCGCTGATCTACGGCAATGGCGGTTTTCTCAAAGCGTGCTGAGGCGCGAGACTTCTTTAGCCTTGGCGCACAACCTTGAATACAAAAGGAAAGCGACGCGCCATGGCATTGTCTGATATCACCGAAATCATTGATGATGCGCGCAATGGCCGCATGTATATTCTGATCGATGATGAGACCCCTGAAAATCAAGGCGATCTGGTCATCCCGGCGCAAATGGCAAGCCCTGATACAGTCAACTTTATGGCGCGGTTCGGCCGCGGACTAATATGCCTCGCCCTCGCACAACATCGCATTGATGAATTGGGGCTCAACCAGCTGCCCACGCGCAACCAAGCCCGCTCTGGATCCGCTTTCACATCCTCTATTGAAGCGAAGGAGGGAGTGACCACCGGGATCTCTGCCAAGGATCGAGCGCGCACGATTGCCGTTGCGATCAATGGAGTAAACGGGGCTGAGGATATCGTCTCGCCGGGCCATGTCTTTCCGCTCGCGGCAAAGGACGGGGGCGTTCTAATCCGTGCCGGACATACCGAGGCAGCGGTCGATATTGCCCGGCTGGCTGGCCTCAATCCTTCGGGCGTTATCTGCGAGATATTGAGCGATGATGGCTCCGTAGCGCGCTTGCCAGAGCTGGAAGAGTTTGCCGCCGAACACGGATTGAAAATTGGTGCGATCAGCGATTTGATTGCCCACCGGATGAAGCACGATCACAATATTGAGCGCGTTTCAGACGAGGGATTTTCCAGCAATCATGCAGGCGATTGGAGAGCGATCACCATGCGCAATACCGCGATTGATGCGACCACTTTGGCTTTGGTCAAAGGCGAGGTGGGCCCATCGGCTGCAACAATGGTGCGCATGCATGGGTTCGACTTGTTCACCGATGCGCTGAGTGAAAACAATGGCCGCAGCGAGCATCTTGAGCACTCAATGGCAATGATTGATCGTCACGGCTCAGGCGTTGTGGTCATCCTTCCCCCGCCGACAGGAAATTTGGTCTCGCGCTTTAAGAAGGCACAGCCATCGGATGTTCAAAGTGACGAGGAAATGGAGACTTTGCGCGATTACGGCCTTGGCGCTCAGGTTTTGGCAGAGCTGGGCGTTCACCAGATCATCTCACTCACCAATTCGCGGCTAAGCTATCCGGCTATGTCAGGCTATGGCCTCAATATCATTGAAGAACGCAAAATCATTGCCCCCTAGATGGGACCGCTTCAGACAGCACCCAAGCCATGCCCACCAGATACATACTGAAACGAGACCAATACTGCGGGTATGTGGCGCTTCGGCTTCGCTCGCCATTGCTGCTGAAATAGGGGGCTCCCAATCCATCATTTCTCCAGCTTCCCACCCACTTGCACCTTTTGCAAGTTGATGAAGCACATCCGCAAAGGTGTTTTGCAGAGGAGCATCGCCCAAATGCACGAAAACCCCGCTTTGGCGTGAACCAAAACAGGGCCGGACGGAACAAGGATATGCGATTGTCAAAGAGCGCGTTTCGCTGTCTTTACCAAAACGCAGCCATGTAGGAAATGCACAGGGCAAAGACTTGATCAAGCGCCGAAGTGTTTTTCAGATACATTCACGGCCAAAAGCGCTAGGCTCGCGCCGTTCGGCACAGGCCGATTATATGAAATGACTTGGTGGGGGCTGCCCTAAAGACACTCAAAAGGGTTCTTGGGGCACGAAGCAAAATAGGGTCGCGCGCTTAAAGGCCTCCTTCATATTTTGAAGAGGAATATCAATGCGTAGATTACTTTTGACAGCCGCAGCAACCGCCGCCGTCGCGACAGCTATCGTAGCACTGCCGCAGCCAGCTAAGGCGGACGATTGCCTGCTAGACCGCGACAATGACGGCAATGCCGATGACAATATCACTTTTCGCGATAATGACGGCGGGGCGGATTCATTAAATCGCGACAACAGCGTCGCCTGCGGAGTGAATGCCCGAGCTACGGGCTCTCTCTCCATTGCAATCGGCAATCTCGCATTGGCCAATGGCGCAGGTACGATAGCCATTGGCGCCGATTCCGCGGACAGCGACGCCAATGGAGCACGAGCTTCCGCCCAAGATTCAATCGCAATCGGTCTGGATGCGACTGCCAATGGCGGGACGGGGACGATTGCGCTGGGAGCCAACGCAATCGCTGGCGCCGATGGTCCCAATATCGCGATCGGTTATGGGGCAGAGACGAGTGGCGCGATTGGATCCACGATTAGGGCGATCGCCATCGGGGGCTTTGCGACCGCAAATGGCGATGCTTCGATTGCCATCGGACAAGATGCTAGCAGCTCTGAAAGCGCCACGGCTTTGGGCTATAATGCGCAGGCGACCGGCGTTCGATCCACCAGCGTCGGAGCATTTAGCGGTGCCGTTGGAGGCAATTCCACTGCATTCGGCCGAACCGCGCAGGCGACAGGCACCGAGTCCACGAGCATCGGCGCGTTTAGTGAAGCTACGCAGATCAATTCGAGCGCATTCGGCTTTGGTGCGGACGCGGTAGCCATGCGCTCCACCAGCGTCGGTGCGAATAGCAGTGCCTCTCAAGCTAATGCCAGCGCTTTCGGCTTTGCTGCGCAGGCAACCGCACGAATGGCTACGGCATTGGGCTCGTCAGCTTCTGCCTCTGGTGATTCCTCCATCGGCATTGGCGGTGACAGCGACAGTGACGGCGTTGGCGCACAGTCCACCGGCAATCGCGCGGTGGCTTTGGGCGCAGATTCATTGGCGAGCGGCGTGGAATCCATTGCTTTGGGCTACTTTGCGCAGGCGACCGAAACTGGTGCAGTGGCTCTTGGCGGCTCATCACTTGCCAGCACACCTGCCGCTATCGCTTTGGGCCAGGGAGCGCAGGCGATTGGGAACGGCGGTATCGCCTTGGGAGAAGACAGTCTTGCCAGCGGTTCCAGAAGCGCCTCAATTGGCGTTGACGCCGTCGCTTCTGGTGAAAGTTCATCGGCATTGGGTTCTGACAGCGTAGCGAGCGGAGACGCTTCAACCGCGCTGGGCACCAATACGCAGGCCTTGGGACAGAGCGCCACGGCGATTGGACAGGGTGCAGTGGCAAGCGGTGTAGATTCTGTAGCGATTGGGCGCGGCGCATCTGCAGATAGTCTCAATGCGTTGGCAATTGGCGCCAGCGCGCAAGCGACCAACTTTGGCGTTGCTATTGGTCAAGCTGCAGCTGCCAGCGGTGA
>CALLIO010000317.1 GCA_938009055.1 uncultured Altererythrobacter sp. | reverse complement strand
GCAAGACATGATGCTGGACATTTTGGCCACGGCCATTGCCGGTGATCTGGTCGAACGCACCTCCTCTACCGTGCGCGTGCGCGAAGCATTGGAGCTTAGTCTTGCCCCGGCGTTCTTGCTGGTCGGTATTGGCAGCTTGATGAATGTGATGATGCAACGGCTGACATGGCTTGCCGACAGGATCGAGCGGCTATGCGCCAATTCAGCTCTGGAAACGCCGGCTTTCTTGAGTCGCTTGCCCTTCGAAGTCGAAGTCGAATGGCTCTCCAAACGGCGAAGGCTGGTGCGCATGGCGGTTAAATTCTCAACCGGTGCAGCAGTGGTCATCAGTCTGGTGATCGCGGGACTGTTTATCTCTGCTTTTGTTGAGGTCCCGATCGGCGTGGGAGTGGCTGGCCTGTGGGTCGTCACCATCGGATTGCAGATTACCGGCTTGGGCTATTTCCTGCGCGAGGCGTTGATTGCGGCGGACGGCCCTTCGAATAACGACGAAGCCGAGGCCAAATAAAAAGGGCGGGAACAACGCCCGCCCTCTTCAATCGCTTGGCACGGCTCCCTTAGCCGCCCTCGCCCGCTGCCTGACTTTGCAGTTGGACGTAGTTTTCAAGCCCCATGTTCTTGATCATATCAAACTGGGTCTCGAGGAAGTCGACATGCTCTTCCTCATTGTCGAGGATATGGGCGAACAGATCACGGCTGACATAGTCTCGCACGCTTTCGCAATATTCGACCGCATCGCGCAGCAAGGGAATAGCATCCTCCTCCAGTTTCATATCCGCTTCGAGAATTTCCTTCACCGTCTCACCCACGCGCAGATTGTGGATTGCTTGGAAGTTCGGTAGGCCGTTCAAGAACAGCACGCGTTCCGCCAGCTTGTCGGCATGCTCCATCTCTTCGATCGATTCCTTGCGCTCGTATGCGGCAAGTTTAGCTACGCCCCAATCATCGAGGACGCGGTAGTGCAGCCAATATTGATTGATGGCAGTGAGTTCGTTGGTGAGCGCCTTGTTGAGGAACTCGATGACTTTGGGATCGCCCTTCATGGCGTGGACTCCTGATGGTTTGAGGGTTGCCACGGAGATAGGCGTCATACCGCCCCCATTTCAAGGGTAGATTTGATATTTTTTGTTTATTTTCTGATACTTGCAAGCCATTCGCAAAAGCGATGGCCTAGCTCATAATGCGACTAATTCGCAGCGTTCTTGGTCCAGAATCTTGTCTGCATCGTTCAAACACTGGCCGCAATTGGGTGTTTTGCCGAGTTTTGCATAAGCTTGCTCAGCATCGCCGCCACAATCGCGGGCCACTTTGCGCAGTTCACATTCGCGTATCGCATTGCAAACACAGATATACATTCAGCTCGAGACCTTTCGACAGATCCTGCGATTGATTCGCAACTGGGAATATATGCGAATTATTCTCAATAGCAAGGGTGTTGAAGTTCAAGCCAGTTTGAGAGCTGTAACGGCAGTGTCTAGCTTTTGAGGGGGAACCTCTTGCCATAGGTCAGGCAGCGCCACAGCCATTCAAGTGGACCATAGCGATATCGCTCAAGCCACGGTTTCGACCAAGCCAGCATCACAGCAAAGGTTAGAAGCGTCACGAGATAAAGCTGCGCGCGGGTCAATTCGCCAAACAATCCAAGGCCAAAGCCATGAAAGACGAACAGCATAACAATCGATGTACCCAGATAATTGGTGAAGGCGGCTCTACCCGCAGCAGACACACGCTGGCCAAACCACCCCGTTGCCAAGGGCGCATAGACCGCCAACAACGCAGCCAGGCCAATAACCATCAGCACCCGTGGCAGGGGGCTTAGTCCCACAAATGCGGCTAGTGTTCCGTAATACGTCAGCCCGCCATCCTTGGCCCAGATTGCGATCCATAAGGACAGCGCTCCGCCCACCAGCACGCCAATCCATCCCCACAGCACCATCCTACGGCGATCAAGACCGCCGCTGAAGAAGCCATAACGATAAAGCGCAATTCCCAGTAACATCAGCGGTAATGTCTCGAAGCCAAAGAAGAAAACATTGCCCAGCGGCTCGTACCAATGTTCGGTCATACGATAGGAAACATACCCCACATAATCGCCCGATTGTTTGAGCGCTGCCAGCGCAGCATCATCGGCCAGAGCCTCGTCAATTCCCGTTTGAAGATCGGCTTGCATCGGGGCGAAGTCCTCGCTCTGGCCCAGCTCGGTTTCAGCAACCAGATAGGGGAAGACCATCATGGCTGCATATAGGAGCGCGCCAAAGATATAGCCGAGGATACCTGCGACCAGCTGGCTTTTTCGGCTCCAGCCAACGCATGCCAGCACCAGCAATCCGACCATAGCATAATAGGTCAAGATATCTCCGCGCCAGATAAAAAAGAAGTGAATCAGGCCAAACATCAGCAAGAACATGAGACGTTTCGCCTGAAGCCCCTTGCCCTCTCCGCGCGACCATGCGCGCTCCATGAATAGGTAGAGCCCCGCACCAAAAAGCAGTGTGAACAGTCCGCGCATCTTACCATCGATCAGCACGAATTGCCCAACCCACATCCATTCTTCAGCCTCGCCATGCTCGGTTAGGAAGGCTTCGGGGAACATATAGGCGTTGAAGGGCTGACCGAA
>CALLIO010000316.1 GCA_938009055.1 uncultured Altererythrobacter sp. | reverse complement strand
CAGCTGATTTCAGGCAGCGTGCAGCGCTTGATCCTCTCGCGCCCTGCGGTGGAAGCGGGCGAGCGGCTGGGCTTTCTCCCCGGCGATATGAAGGAAAAAGTCGATCCTTATCTTAGGCCCATTTATGATGCGCTTTACGATTGTATGCCGCCCGAACAGGTGGAGCGGCGGATAGCTTCGGGCGAGATCGAGATTGCCCCGATTGCCTTCATGCGCGGGCGCACGCTGGCTGATGCCTTTGTGATTTTGGACGAGGCGCAAAACACCACGCGCGAACAGATGAAAATGTTCCTCACCCGCTTTGGCCAGAACAGCCGGATGGTGATTTGCGGCGATCCGCGTCAGGTCGATATTCCCGGCGGTGACCGGATGAGCGGGCTGGCCGATGCGGTTGAGCGGCTGGAAGGGGTGGAGGGGATCGCCACCACGCGCTTTACTGCGGCGGACGTCGTGCGCCACCCAATTGTGGGGCGTATCGTTGAGGCCTATGAGGGGCCGGATGCCTAGCTTTTGAACCTCGATATCGACATTGATGGGTGGCCAGCGCCAAATGATGCGGGCGAATGGGCAGCGCTGGCTGAGCGCGCGGCGCAGGCGGCGGCAGTTTTCGCGCCCGAGCTGGCAAACCCGCGCCTTCACACCAGTCTGCTGTTCACCTCTGACGAAGAGGTTCACGCGCTCAACAAGCAGTGGCGCGAGCGTGACAAGCCGACCAATGTGCTCAGCTTTCCTATGCTCACTCGCGACGAATTGCTAAGCCTTGAGGCCGCCGATGCTGGTTCAGGCCCGCCCGAAATGTTGGGCGATCTGGCGCTGGCATACGAGACTTGCGAGCGCGAAGCGGCGGAAAAAGGCATCAGCGCAGAGCATCATACAGCGCATCTGATCGTCCACGGCCTGCTCCATCTGGCAGGCTATGACCACGAAACGTCCGACGAAGATGCGGACAAAATGGAAGCGTTGGAAACACAGATACTTGCAAAACTGGGTATCGCTGACCCATATAGCGGGGCTTAACCCACGTTAGGAGTGATCTAAGGGCGATGCCCGAGAATTCCCAAAATGGTGCCTCCCAATCGGGAGAGCCAGACAGTAGCGGCGGCCTTGTCGCCGCAATCCGCAAATTTCTGCGCCTTGATGGCGGTGACCGTTCCTTGCGCGAACAGCTCGAAGAGGCAATCGACGAGCATGAGGACGAGCAAGAAGGCTTGCTTGCTCCGCCGGAGGAGGATGGCGATCTTTCCCCGGTAGAGCGGCAAATGCTGCGCAATCTGCTGCATTTCTCAGAGCATGACGCGGATGATGTCTCGGTTCCGCGCGGCGAGATTATCGCCGTGCCGGTCAATGCTGCGTGGGACGAGCTGGTCTCCGCCTTTAGCGAGCATGGCCATTCGCGCCTGCCGGTCTATCGCGAGACATTGGATGAAGTAATCGGGATGATCCACATCAAGGATGTGTTCCCCTTCCTCGCCCAAGGCAAAACCCCGCCCAAGGACTGGACCACGCTGATGCGTCAGCCGCTCTATGTGCCGCAAGTTCGCGGCGCGCTCGACGTGCTGGCCGATATGCGCGCGCGGCGGGTGCATCTGGCGATCGTGCTTGACGAGTTTTCCGGCACTGACGGGATCATCACGATTGAGGATCTGGTCGAGGAAATCGTTGGCGAGATCGAGGATGAGCATGACGAAACGCCCGAAGCGTTGATCGTGCCGATTGGCGATGGAATGTGGGATTGTGATGCCCGCGCCGAGCTTGAGGATGTGGCGGAGACTGTCGACGAACGGCTCGCCGAGGTCGAAGAAGCGGTCGACACTTTGGGAGGTCTGGCCTTTGTGCTGGCCGAGCAAGTTCCCCCCGTTGGCACGATTGTTGAGCATTCCAGCGGATGGCGGATCGAGGTTACGGCGGGCGATGATACCCATGTCAAAAGGCTGCGTTTGCATCAGCCCAAGAGTGCGCAGGATGCAGCAGTCGCCTAGAAAAAGTGATCAAGTTGCAATTTTTTGCATCTTTCCTCCGCAAAATACGTATCTTCGCGTGAAAGTGAGATATTGATGCCAACACGCCGTTTGCCCCCTCTTCGTGCTTTGGAAGCTTTCATGCGCACAGTCCGTTTGGGCTCTGCCCGCGCTGCGGCAGAAGAGATTGGACTGAGCCCCTCTGCGCTCTCGCGCAGGATCACCAATCTGGAAGATTTCGTCGGCAAAAAACTGTTCACGCGCGCGCGCCAGTCGATGCAGCTGACCGATGAAGGGCAGGCATTCTACGAGGCGGTCAATCCGCATCTCGAATCGCTCGCCCGCGCGGTCGAAAGCCAGTCGGACAATATCTCATTGCTGCGGCTCCATCTGGGCGTGCTGCCGCTGTTTGGAAGTCAGCGCCTGTTCCCGCGCCTTGGCGAATTGCGCAAGCGGCATCCGCTGCTCCATATCGACATCGATACAGGGCCGCATCTGGAGGACCGCGTTGGCGATACTTTGGACGCTGCGATTATCTTGTCGCGCGGGCCGGATACGGGGCTTCATGCTGTCCGGCTCGACCACAATATGGTCCATGCAATCTGTTCGCACGAGCTGGCGAAAAAGGTTGGCCAGACACCCGACCGAGAGGCCTTGGAAAAGCAAACATACCTCATCCACAATGAACTGCCCGCCAGTTTCGAAGCGTGGAAAAGCGCGATTGCGATGGATGATCTCGAACCTTCGGCGATCGATCATTATGATTCGGGCCAATTGATGCTGGAAGCGGCCGCGCAAGGCCTGGGCATTGCGATCATGCATGACGATCACTTGCGGCGCGCGCAGGATAACCGCCTGACCGATCTTTACGGGCTAGAGGTTGAAAGCCCCTATTCCTATTGGTTTGTGTGCAAGCCAACCGCGCTTGAGCAGCGGCCTGTGCGCCTGTTCCACGATTGGCTGGTGGGTGCGGGGCTTTAGCCGCGCAATCTAGCTTTGCGGCTCGTCCGGCGCTTCATAGCGCACCGGCGGCACATCATGCGAAAAGTCGCGCAAGGGTTTGCCGATAGTGTCAAGCAGCCGCGCCTCGATCCGTTTGCGTGCCTCCGCCCCGATTGCCTTGCGGCCATGAAAATCCGCGGGCGAGAAGGGCTCTAGGAAATGCAGGCGCAGCGGGAAAGTTCCCTTGCGCGCCAGCACGCGTTTGAAATTGTTGACGCCGTCTTCCTGCCCGATCCACCCGAGCCATTCGGCCACCTCGCCATAGTCTAGCAGGACCGGCTGGACGAGCACGTCGGCAGGTGGCGGCTCGAGCACGCGCAGCATGCTGGTTTTGAAGGGGAGCAGCGATTGCCCGTCGGTCGTGGTGCCTTCGGGAAAAACGGTGACCGACCAATTGTCCGCCAATGCCTCGCGCAATTGATTGATCTGATCTGCGACCCCCATGCGGTTTTCGCGCTTCACGAACACCGTGCGGTTCAAGGAGGCGAGCCAGCCGACGAGCGGCGCCTGCGCCAATTCTGCTTTGGCCACGAAGGCCGTGCCGCTGGCGCCTGCAAGCGAGAGAATATCGAGCCAGCTGACATGATTGGCGATGAAAAAGACATCACGTTTCAGCGGCGTTCCGATTTTCTCCACCTTGGCCCCGGAAACGCGCGCAGCATAGCGCAGGAACAGCATGGGGAAGGGCGAGCCGTAGGCAAAAATGCGATAAGCGAAGTGCAGCGGGATGAAGACCATCAGCAGCAAAGCGATGATCAGAACGCGCACAATCAGGCGAAACCAACCCATGATGGGAAGCGGGGTTTTGCCCCCGCGTTCGGCATCAGCCCGCAGCTGCGCCTCAGTCGTCACGCGACAAGCGCACGCCGTACAATTCCATGCGGTGATCGACCAGGCGATAGCCCAGCTTTTCAGCGATCACTTTTTGCAGCGCTTCAAGCTCAGGGTCGACGAATTCGACAACCTTGCCCGTTTCCACGTCGATCAGGTGATCGTGGTGCGCTTCGGGCGCTGCTTCGTAACGGGCGCGGCCATCGCCAAAATCATGGCGGTCGAGAATGCCGGCCTCTTCAAACAGGCGCACCGTGCGATAGACAGTCGCGATTGAAATCTTGGGATCGATGGCAGAGGCGCGTTCATGCAGCAGCTCGACATCGGGATGGTCTTCGCTTTCGGAGAGGACGCGCGCAATCACCCGGCGCTGTTCGGTAATGCGCAGGCCCTTGTCAGCGCAAAGCTGTTCGAGATCGATTTTCTGCTGCAATCGGCACTCCATAAACAAGAAAGCCCCACTCCCATACGGGGGCGGGGCCATCTTCTCAAGTTTGCGGCTGAGGTTTTATGCAGCCTTTTTCTTGCGGCCACGGCGCTGACCGGGTTTGCGGCCCAGGCCGATTTTCTTGGCCAGTTCGCGGCGCTTTTCAGCATAGTTGGGCGCGACCATTGGATAATCCGCCGGCAGTTCCCAACGCGCGCGATATTCTTCGGGCGTCATATTGTAATTGGTGCGCAGATAACGCTTGAGCATTTTCAGCTTTTTGCCGTCTTCCAAGCAGACAATATAGTCCGGCTTGATCGATGCGCGCACAGACACGGCCGGATCAGGGCGGGCTTCTTCTTTAGAACCAGCACCGCCGAGATCGGACAGGGCTGAATAGACGGTGGTAATGAGTGCAGGCACATCATCAACAGCAACATCATTATTGCTGACATGAGCGGCGACAATATCGGACGTCAAAGTAATCAACGTCTCTTTCATCTCGAGTTCGATCTCTTCCATGAGTTCCTCATATTTCTTTCGGATTTTTCCGATGCGAGAGCCATGCTCGTTCTGCGAACTTTTTGCAACCAGAATGCGGTTCATTTTCGAGGATTTAAAGAGTTTTACAATTAAATCGACAGTGCAAAAGTAATTGCATCCATTCTTTGCCCATCGGCAAGTCGATAATATTTGGGTCTTTTCCCTATAGGTTCGAAGCCCAAGTCCCGATACAAATGTTCGGCAGGGTTATTTGATCGCATTTCGAGGAATATCCGGTCCACATCGCGAGATCGCGCACTTTCGACAAGTTGCGTGATGAGCTTGCGGCCAAATCCTTGGCTGCGATGGTCGGGCTTGACTGCAATAAGCAGCAATTCCTCTTCGCCCGGCGCATTGCGCGACAAGCAAAAGCCCGCTGCCTTCCCCGAGTTTTCCCCAAGGCTTTGGCCATCTTCACCGATCAGAATCGCATGGGTGGAGGGCATGGCGAGTGAATCGCTGACCTGCCCACGCGACCATGCCTCGCCCCAAGTCGGGTCAAAGGCGACCTGCATCACTTGCATGATTTGGTCAACGATATCGTCCATTGCGCTCATCGGGCTTTGGGCAGTTTGGCATCGGGCGCGCGGCCATAGATCGGGCTGAGGTCCTGCGTGATGAGCGATGCGGGAATTGCCAATGCGTGGCGCGCATCGGGCAGACATGGAATCGGAGTGAGGTCTGCATACCCTTCGCAGCGTTCATCTGCGCGGTTGCCAGCGACCATCGGGCGGCACGGGCGCTGGTTCGCATCGGCAATCGGGATTGCAAGGAGTTCGCTGTCAGGTTCGCCGCTTTCGTCAAAATCCTGCACGAACCATTCGCCATGCCCGCCGTTCATGCACACGGTGAGCGCCTCTTTTGGGTGCCGCGCATTTGCGGTTGCTGCGACTAGCGCCAGCGTTGGATAACCGCGCACCTCAGCATCCCAAGCAAATCCCAGCGCGCGCGCAGCGGCAAGACCAATGCGAACGCCGGTAAAGCTTCCCGGGCCTTGGCTGACCAAAATGCGCTCAGCCTTGCCCTTGTCAGGCAGTTCTTTGATCAAAGGGATCAAACGCTCGGCATGACCGCGGCCAAGCTCAACGTGGCGGTGATCGGCCAACTTTTCGTTATCGAAGAGAGCTATGGAGCAAGCCTCACTCGCGCATTCGATCACCAATTGGCGCATGGCTTTGCTGTCCCCCGCCTGAGTGGCCATCTGCGTGGCTGATCAGGCCGCGCGGACTTCTTCCACTTCGGGCACGTAATGTTTGAGCAGGCCTTCGATGCCGTGCTTCAATGTCGCTGTGCTGGAAGGGCAGCCAGAGCACGCGCCTTGCAAGGTGAGATAGACAACGCCGTCCTTAAACCCGCGATAGGCAATATCGCCGCCATCGCCCGCAACAGCAGGGCGCACGCGGGTTTCGAGCAATTCGTTGATTTGCGCGACAACCTCTGCCTGTTCCGGATCATCTTCGAAAATCAGATCATCTTCAGGGGGCACGCTGATTCCGGCTGCCGTCGCCTCGTGAAACAAGGGTGCTTGCGAGACAAAATGGTCGAGCAGGATTGCGACGACTTGCGGTTTCAAATCAGCCCAATTGACCCCGGGTGCAGCGGTGACTGAAATAAAGTCACCGCCGAAAAAGACATTCACAACCTCGCCCGTATCGAAAATCGCCTGTGCCAAGGGGCTGGCCTCAGCCGCTTCGGGCGTTGCAAATTCGCGCGTGCCGGACGGCATAACTTGCTGACCGGGCAGGAATTTGAGGCTGGCGGGGTTGGGTGTGGTTTCTGTCTCAATAAACATGGGTGTGATGTAGGAGCGCAGCAGCCTTTCGGCAAGCCACCTCTCGATCATTCACTATCCCTTCACAACCTTAGCCCCTATAGTCGGGTTATGACTTTGCTATTTCGCGCGCTTGGCGCCTGCTCCCTTGCAATTTTGCCGCTTGCACCGCTTTCCGCTCAGCTGGTGGCCGAAACTGCTTCTATCCAAGAGACGCCGCCGCCGGCCAGCATCCAGTCAGGCGATGAAACGCCGTGGATATATGAGGGCAGCGATGTCCCTCAGGATAAGGACTGGACCTTTGGCGAGATGGACAATGGCCTGCGCTATGCAGTGCGCAACAACCGCGTGCCGCCGGGCCAGGTTTCGATCCG
>CALLIO010000315.1 GCA_938009055.1 uncultured Altererythrobacter sp. | reverse complement strand
AGGATCGCCCAGACATCATTGGGCTTGCTGTTCCAGGCATGCCCATGGGCTCTCCTGGCATGGGCGACGACCCTTCCGCCCGCTACGATGTCATTGCATTTGGTGGAGAGGCTGGCACCGGCGCGGTATTCTACCGCGCCGGCACGGCGCAGCCGTTCGACACCTGATGGTAAGTCGGAAGGCCATCTTGCTAACCGGTGGGCTCACGCTCGCTGGTTTCGCAGCCGCATTTGTTCTGGCGCAACCTGTCCAAACGGTTGGTATTTTGACTTCTGACGACGCCGAAGTGATCGCCGTGGGCCAAAGCATCTACGCAGACCAATGTGCCGCTTGCCATGGTGCGCGTCTACAGGGGCAACCAACCTGGCGAATACGTGGCGAGGATGGTTTGCTTCCAGCACCGCCGCATGACGCAACAGGCCATACGTGGCACCATGATGATGAAACTCTTTTTACCCTAACCAAATATGGGCTTGCCGGAGTGATTGAGAACGCACCCCCATCCGGTATGCCCGTCTATGATGGTGTGCTCAGTGATGACGAGATCATTGCCGTGCTATCCTTCATCAAATCAACCTGGCCCAGTGATATTCGAGAGCATCACGACGCACTCAATGCCCAGTCCGAATAGAGGAAAACTCAGATGATTAGACAAGCCCTTCTCGGTTTGGCCATCGCAGTCGCTCCGGTGGTTGCTGCGGCGCATTCCAAGTCCGAAGCAACGACACCTGCTGATGGTGCGACTGTCACAGAAGTGCCAGAGCTTTCAATGCGGTTCGATGATCCGATGCGCATCATTTCCGTCACGCTGACTGCAACCGATGATGACATCGAAATCGAACGCGAGACCGGTATGGAACCAACAACGGAATTCCGGGCAGTGCCATTGGAAGCGCTTGCGCCTGGAAGCTACCGTTTCGACTGGCGCGGCATGGCCTCAGACGGTCACCCGATGCAGGGTAACTTCTCTTTTACCGTCGCAGAGTGACTGGACTGGCTCCCATCGACGGTCTTGCCGCTTTAGCCATTGTGGCCAAAGCGATTGGCTATGGCGCGGCTCTGCTCGCGATGGGGAGCGTGCTGTTTTCCTTCGTCTTTGCGAAGCGCGCTGAGGTGTCTGTCTTACGCCTTGCTCGGCAGCTTGCGGTCGGTGCGGCACTGGTTGGCCTCGCGGTCTTGGCTGCACGTTTCGGCATTCGTGCGGCACGCATATCCGGGATGGGTTTTGAGGGAGCAACGGACCCAATGATGCTCGGGTTTGTTTGGGAAAGCCCACTTGGCACCGCCGCGATTTGGCGTGGATTTGGCGAACTTGCGATACTGACGGTTTTGGTCCCCCGTATAGGGCAGTGGATTGCTTTGGTGGGCAGCCTTGCCGTAGCCATATCTTTTGCTCAGGTGGGCCACGCCCTAGGTGACCCCAGGTTGGTTCTTGCTGTCTTGATTGTTCTTCACCTACTGACCGCAGCTTTATGGGTTGGTGCGCTTTTACCTTTGCGCCGCGCGGCGCTTGCTCCCTCTGGCGTTGATGTGTTGCACCACTTTGGCAATGTCGCTGCTTTCGGAGTGGCCGCCCTGATCCTTGCGGGTACAGCGCTCGCGTGGCTTCTTTTAGGTTCCGTCGCTGCCCTGTTCGGAACAGCCTATGGCTTAGGGCTTTTGTTCAAAGTCGCGATTGTTGCGGTACTTCTGGGCTTTGCGGCTTTCAATAAGGTGAGGCTTGTCCCTGCTATGCGCGCCGAGAAACCTGGCGCAACACATGCTCTGCGCCGTTCTATTTCAGTTGAAATGCTAGCTGTTGTCCTGATCCTGTTGGCAACCGCAACGATCACGAGTGTAACCACACCACCCGTCAATCTCTAACGACCTAGCCTCGCGCCTTGTCGAGCAATTCGAGCAGTTCCGTGAATTTGGCTCGCTGATCCTCTCGGTCCCCCGATGCAAGCGCATCTTCAATGCAGTGTGATGCGTGATCATCTATCACGAGCTTCTCCACGCCCTTGAGCGCTGCCCGCACCGCTGCGATTTGCGTCAACACATCAACGCAATAGCGATCTTCCTCGACCATCCGGGCGATCCCGCGGACCTGTCCTTCAAGGCGATTGAGACGTTTTAGAGTGGCTTCGCGATTGTTGTGCATGGCCTTCTTTTCGCATGGTGGCGGAGAAAAAGTCGAGAGAACACGGGATTAAATCTCGCGGTCTTGATAATATACCCTAGGGGGGTATATAAAGCGAAGCAGTGCAAACGCAAGCACCGCACCCGCATACGAAGCACGCAAACGGAGAAGCCAATGCCTAAAGACGCACGCGATGTTGCTGAAATTGAAACAAATCCGGCTGAAGAAGCGGTCGGCAAAACTGCTGTGCTTTACCGAATGGCCTTGCCAGATCATCTATGCCCATCCGGGCAAAAGGCGCGTTGGCTTCTTGAACGCCAGGGCTATGACGTCGATGATCGGCTGTTCCGAACCCGCGCCGAAGTGGATGCCTTCAAGGCAGAGCACGACGTCAATACTACACCCCAGGCCTGGATTGAGGGCGAGCGTGTCGGTGGCTACACGGATCTACGCCAAAAGCTGACAGGATGGGATCCCACAGCAAAAACCTATCGACCCGTCTTGTATCTGTTCGCCGTTGCAGCGCTTACCGCAGTGGCACTTTCCATTGGATTTCTGGGCGCAATCACATGGCAGACACTTGGCTGGTTCATCTCGGTGTCGATGATCCTTCTCGGTATGCAGAAACTGCGCGATGTCGAAGGCTTTACCACGATGTTCCTCAACTACGATTTACTCGCGCGGAAATGGGTGCCTTACGCCTATATCTATCCGTTCGTAGAAACCGGCGCGGGTATCCTCATGACCGGGATGATCCTGACCTGGGTGTCCGCGCCCGCTGCGCTCCTGGTTGCGAGCATCGGAGCCATCAGCGTCTTCAAAGCCGTCTACATCGACAAACGCGAGCTGAAATGCGCGTGCGTCGGTGGAAATTCAAACGTACCACTTGGGTTTGTAAGCCTCACCGAGAACCTGATGATGGTTGGTATGGCCGTCGTGATGCTTTGGTTGATGATTTAAAACTAGCGATCAGCAATCAAAGCGGGCCTTAGGATGCAGATCTGGAACGGCATCAATATCCCGCGACCTGCAATTTCGGCTCCTAAACCATGCTGCGGCATCCTCGAATGGCGGTTTCTCCCGCCGCGCGACAGCATGAGGTTTTTCGCTCATGCCGCATTTTCCTTGCTGCGAGCGCACGCAGCACAAAATCATAATGGCCGAGTCGGGCTCTAACCGGTCATCTGACGCTTTCGGTCAGGCAATTTTGACTGTTTGAGACACCAGACGGCAGCTGAGCGGGACGTTGCAGTCCTTCGCTGCGGTTGCGCCAATGGCTGCTATCGGCATTTAGAAGTGTCCAAATTGCTAACAGCTTTGTTTTTTGGAGAGTTTCGAGAGCATTTCAGTGCAGCGTTCCAACTGGGTAACCGTAACAAACTCGTCAGCCTTATGCGCTTGCTCGATTGAGCCTGGTCCGCAAATGACCACGTCCATTCCTATCCCTTGGAAAATGCCAGCTTCGGTCCCGAAGGGCACCAGATGCGCATGTTGGTCTCCAGTCAGTTCCGACACGATCTGCTTTGCCTCATTTTCCAACGTGGGGACCAAACCTTCAACTTCGCCAACAACCTGCGTTTCAATTGAGGCATCGGGGTGAACGGCCAGCATTTTGGGCAGCAGCACCTCATGGCAATAGGCGTGTAGG
>CALLIO010000314.1 GCA_938009055.1 uncultured Altererythrobacter sp. | reverse complement strand
GATGCCGGCAAAACCATGCTCGGAGATGCGCAATGGGCTTGGCTCAGCCAAGAATTGGCAAAACCGGCTGATTTGCGGATTGTTGTATCGTCCATTCAAGTGATTACGGACGCGCACAATTACGAAAGCTGGGAAGCGTTGCCGCTTGAGCGCAGCAAGCTTTACGCAATGCTTGGCGGGCGCGAAGACAGCGGTTTGGTGCTGCTGTCCGGCGACCGCCACGGCGCAGGGATTTATAAAGAGCTGATTGGCAGCGAAAGCGACAATGAGACTGTGTGGGAACTGACCAGCTCCTCGCTCAACTATTCCTTCAGCTCGACCGAGCGAAACACCGCCCGCGAACCTGATGACAAGCGTTTGACCGACTTTATCTCAGAAGAGAATTTCGGCGCGGTGGACATCGACTGGAAGCGCAAATCCTTCACCATGAAGCTCTTCGGCAACAAGGGTGAGGAACGCGCCAGCCAGACGGTGAAATTCTAATCAGTTAGAGCGTGAATCCGCCATCGCTCACCAGCACAGTGCCGGTGATGTTGGAGGCTGCATCGCACAGCAGATAGAGGATGCTGTCTGCCATCTCTTCGCTGGTGGCAAAGCGGCCATTGGGGGTTGTCGCGGTCAGGCCCTTGATCGCTGCATCGCGGCCATATTTCTCCGCCGCTGCGACAAATTCGGGTGAACCTTCCCAAATTGCAGTGTCAACGCCGCCCGGCGCGATGGCATTAACGCGGATGTTTTTGCCCGCATTTTCCGCCGCTGCGATCCGCGCCATATGCGCCACGGCCGCTTTGGAAATGCCATAGGGGCCAACGCCGGGGACGGGCTTTACGCCGGTGGTTGAGGCGACGACGACCACGCTTCCGCCGCTATCTTGCATAGCGCGCAAGGCGGTTGAGAGCGTGAGAAAAGCGCCGTCGAGATTGATGTCCATCACTCGCCGCCAGTCTTTAAAGGAAAGGTCGGCAATCGCCCCGCCAGCGCCCACGCCGGCGTTGACAACAGCGTGATCCAGCGTCTCGCCCGATGCTTTCAGCGAGCTTTCCAAATCGCTCCAAAGCTGCGGATCTGCGACGCTGCCAGTGATGGCTTGCACATCGCAGGGAAGGTCGAGTGCGCCAAGCCCATCGCCATCGACATCGATCAGGATCAGCTTAGATGCTCCGCGCGCGGCCAGAGCTTGAGCGCAAGCGCGCCCGATACCCGATGCTGCACCGGTGACGAGAGCGGTTCTACCGCTGAAATCTTGGGGAATGGTCATGCCGCAGGGCTAAGCCCATGGGCCTGCGATATCAAGCAGCGTTGTCGATACCCAAGTCTGAAAGCTTGCGGTAAAGGGTTGAGCGGCCAATGCCCAAACGGCGCGCGACTTCGGTCATGCGGCCACGGTAATGGCCGATGGCAAGGCGAATAACGTCGGCCTCAATATCTTCCAATGGGCGCAGATTGCCATCCTCGGTATAAAGCATAACGCCCACCGATTCCTGAAAGGCTGCAATGCTTTCTTCCGGCTCGCCCAGAAGCTCGCACAATTGCGGGAAGCTTTGCGGGGTCAGCGACTGATTGTCGCAGAACACGGCTGCACGGAACAGCACCGCTTGCAATTGGCGGACATTGCCCGGCCAATCATAGGCAGACAGCAGCGAAAGTGCGGAATCCGATATCGCCAGGGGGCGAAGGCCCGGCTGCTCGCCAATGCGTGCAAGGAAGTGGCGCGCAAGACCGGGAATATCGCCCGTGCGCTCGCGCAAAGGAGGCAGCTTGATCGTGGTCTGTCCGACCTTTTCAAGCAGCGTTTCGCTGAAATGACCCGATGTGACCAAAGCGTCCATCGGCAAATTGCTGGCACACAGCAGACGCACATCGACATGGAAGCCGTGCTTGGCCCCCAAAGGGCGCACAATGCCGCTTTCCAGCGTGTCGAGCAGGCGCTCTTGCAATTCGGAGTTCAGGCGGTCGAGATCGTCGAGAACCAGCGTGCCGCCATCGCAATGCTGGAGCGCGCCAATCTGGCGATCAAACGCGCCAGGGAAGGCATTGGCTTCATGGCCAAACAAGACCGATTCAAGGCTGTTGGACGGAACGCCGCCCGTATTGATAATGCGGAAGGCCGCTTTTGAACGCGGTGATGCGGCATGGATCGCGCGCATCAGCATTTCCTTGCCCGTGCCGCTTTCGCCTTCGATCAGAACACTGGCGTGACCGCGCGCGGCCTTGGCGGCTTGGGCTAGCGCTGTGCGGAAACGCGGCGCGGTTCCAATCATTGCGTCGAAATCGAGCTCGCCATGCATTTTTTCAGCGAGTGGTTGCAGCTCGTCCTGCGGGGCTTCTTCTTCGGTTGCCGCACGCAGCGCTTCCATCAAGCGATCGGGAGCGACGGGCTTAATAAGGTAGTCAGTGGCGCCAGCGCGCATTGCATCGACAGCCAGCAGCGGAGAGGCGCTGGTAGTCAACATCAAGATTGGCATCGCAGGGCGGCGGCTTTTCAGCTCTTCGATCAGGCTGCAAGCATCATCGCCGGGCACCCATTGATCGAGGATAATCGCAGACAATTGCATGCCTTGGCGTGTGCCCAGCATCGCAATCGCGGTTTCAGAATCAGCAGCGACAATCGTGCGCCAGCCCTCGCGCGCGGCAAGCGCCGAGATCAGGCGGCTTTGCGCCGGCTCATCATCGATCAGCATTAGAATTCGTTGGTCGAATTCGGCCATAGTCGTTCTGCAGTCCTCAAACCGTCCCAAACTGGTACGAGAGGAGTGTTTAGCGGCGAGGTGTAAAGACCAGATTAAGGCTAAGATTTCCCTGTGAATTGCCGTCTGTGGATACGGATGCTCACTTGAGAAGCGCGTAAAGCCGATGTAGGGCCTCTTTCAACTAAGGACTCACCATCAGGGGCAAGGAAAACACGCAATGTCTTCGCAGGATATGAAATCGGCCAATTCGACTTACGACAGCTTCATCGCTACGCTGAAGTGGAGCGTTCCTTTGCTGGCAGTGATCACCGCGATCGTTGTCATTGTGATCGCCGATTAAGCGCAGATCCGTCTTGCACATTGCCATATTGAAAGAGCGCGCCAAGGGCGAAAGCCGGGTCGCGGCCAGCCCTGAAACGGTTGGTAAGTTTGCCAAGCTGGGCGCAAAAATTGCGGTCGAGAAGGGCGCGGGGCTTACCGCTTCTATTCCGGACGAGGCCTATGCTGAAGCAGGCGCGACGCTTGGCGCAGCGGCGAGCGTGATCAAGGGTGCGGATATTGTATTGGGCATTCAGGCGCCCGATGTTGCCTTGCTCAAGGGCGCGAAAAAGGGCGCAAAAGTTGCCGCTCTGTTTGATCCTTTCAACAATGGCGATGTTGTTGCAGCCTATGCCAAGGCAGGGCTTGAAGCCTTGTCGATGGAATTCATGCCGCGCATCACCCGTGCGCAATCGATGGATGTGCTCTCCAGCCAGTCGAACCTTGCCGGATATAAAGCGGTGATGGCAGCGGCTGATACTTATGGCCGCGCCTTCCCAATGATGATGACCGCAGCTGGCACTGTGCAGGCCGCGCGCTGTTTCGTGATGGGTGTGGGCGTTGCGGGCCTGCAAGCGATTGCGACCGCGCGGCGGCTGGGGGCGCAAGTCTCTGCCACCGATGTGCGCTCCGCCACCAAGGAACAGATCGAAAGCCTCGGCGCGAAGCCGATCTTCGTTGAAGAGGTTGAGGGGATCGAGGGCGAGGGATCGGGCGGCTACGCCACCGAGATGAGCGAAGAATATCAAAAGGCTCAGGCCGAATTGGTCTCTGCGCATATCGCCAAGCAAGATATCGTCATCACCACCGCGCTGATCCCGGGCCGGCCGGCTCCGCGCCTTATCTCGGATGCGCAGATAGCAAGCATGAAACCGGGCAGCGTCATCTTCGATCTGGCCGCCCCTGCTGGCGGCAATGTCGAAGGGTGCGAGCCTGATAAGCTGGTGGTCAAGCATGGCGTAACCATAATGGGTTATTCCAACACGCCCACACAATTGGCAGCAGATGCCTCTGCGCTGTTTGCGCGCAATCACTACAATTTCCTCTCTGCCTTTTGGGATGAAGAGGCTGGCGGCCCCGTTCTCGATGAAGAGATCGGTGATGCTGTGCGGCTCACTAAGGATGGGGAAATCGTCAACGAAAGGCTGACATCATGACAAAACTGGCTTTGATTATGGCAACAACCGCGGCGCTGGCATTGGCTGGCTGCGACGGGATGACCGGCGGCGGATATGCGCCAAGCGATGCGAAAATGGGTGCGGAATTTCGCCACCATGCGCGCGATGTGGTCGCAGGCCTCAGCCCGCAATGTCCCTATACAGCGACCGATGAAGGGCTGGCCGCTTATGATGGGGTGAAGGAGCGTTTTGCCTCGCTTCAAGAGAGCATTTCGGGACGCTCGCTTGCCACCGATCTGGCTGCGGTTGAAGCTGACTACGAATATTACTGGTCGGTCAATTCGGTTGAATGCGCTGAGCCCGATGGCGAGGGAACTGCTGAACAGATTGCGCAGGAAGTTGCGAATATCGACGCGCAGCTTGGCCAGCTTGAACGGATCGTCGGCGGTATTTGATCGCCCTTTGGCGACACACATTGAGTAAGAGCGGGCTAACGCATGGACTTCATTTCAATTCTTTCGATTTTCGTGCTGGCCTGCTTTGTCGGCTATTACGTTGTATGGTCGGTCACGCCCGCTTTGCACACGCCGCTGATGGCGGTGACCAATGCGATTTCATCCGTCATTATTGTCGGCGCGCTGATCGCAGCGGCTGAGGCAAGCAGCCCGGCTGCCAAATATCTAGGCCTGTTGGGCGTTGTGCTCGCCAGCGTGAACATTTTCGGCGGCTTTGCCGTGACCGAGAGAATGCTGGCCATGTATAAGAAGAAGGAGAAGAAGTGATGAGCTTCTCTATTCTCGCAAGCGCAGCGGACGGCGGCGGAACCCCAGCATGGGCGATGCTCGCTTACCTTATTTCTGGTGTGTTTTTCATCCTTGCATTGCGCGGGCTATCCTCGCCCGAGACAAGCCGGACGGGCAACCGCTTTGGCATGGTCGGCATGGTGCTGGCGGTCGTCACAACCCTCGTTACGCACAATATTGCCAGCATTGCCGAGATCGGGATTGCGATGTTCCTCGGCGCGATTATCGGCGTTACCATCGCGCGCAAAATCGCGATGACGGCGATGCCAGAACTGGTTGCAGGATTTCACTCGCTCGTCGGTCTTGCCGCTGTGCTGGTCGGCTGGGCGGCCTATTTGGAGCCGGAAGCCTTTGGTCTTTTGACCGATGATCTCACCATCTCTCCCGTGAGCAAGATCGAGATGGGGCTGGGGATTGCGATCGGTGCAATCACATTCTCAGGCTCGGTTATTGCTTTCCTCAAACTGTCTGGCCGGATGAGCGGGTCACCGATCCTTCTTCCTCTGCGCCATGTCATCAATCTGGGCACTTTGCTGGCGATCCTCGTGCTGACGGCCATGTTCGCGATGGCGAGCGGTCCGGCAGAAACCATGCCGCTGATTATCGCGATGACGGTCGCGGCGTTTGTGATTGGCTTCTTGCTGATCATCCCCATTGGCGGCGCTGATATGCCGGTCGTCGTTTCTATGTTGAACAGCTATTCTGGCTGGGCTGCCGCTGCGATGGGCTTCACGCTTGGCAATAGCGCGATGATCATCACTGGTGCGTTGGTAGGTTCATCAGGCGCGATCCTCAGCTACATCATGTGCAAGGCGATGAACCGTTCGTTCCTTTCCGTGATCGCGGGCGGTTTCGGCGCGGATGACAGCGCAGCTGGCGGCGGCGAAGCGCGCGAGGCACGCCCTTATAAGCAAGGCAGCGCAGAAGACGCAGCCTTCATGCTCAAACAGGCGGAAAAGGTCATCATTATTCCTGGCTACGGCATGGCGGTGGCGCAGGCGCAGCATGCGCTGCGAGAAATGGCTGACACTCTCAAAGCAGAAGGCGTGGACGTGAAATATGCGATCCACCCCGTTGCGGGCCGGATGCCGGGCCATATGAATGTGCTGCTGGCAGAGGCGAACGTGCCTTACGACGAAGTGTTCGAGCTGGAGGATATCAACTCCGACTTCGCGCAAGCGGACGTCGCTTTCATCATCGGCGCGAATGATGTGGTGAACCCGGCGGCCAAGACCGACAAGACTTCGCCCATTTACGGCATGCCCGTGTTCGACGTGGACAAGGCGAAGCAAGTCTTCTTCATCAAGCGTTCGATGGGCGGGGTCGGCTATGCCGGTGTCGACAATGACGTGTTCTATATGGA
>CALLIO010000313.1 GCA_938009055.1 uncultured Altererythrobacter sp. | reverse complement strand
TGCTTAAAACCCCGCATCCGGCTGACCCGCTGGCCTTGGATATCGGCTGCAAACAACGGGCCGAACCGGTTCCACCAGTGTCGCACCGTCTCGCGGCAGATGTCGATCCCGCGCTCGGCCAGCAGGTCCTCGACGTTCCGCAGCGAAAGTGGAAACCGGACATACATCATCACGACCAAGCGGATGATTTCAGGCGAGGAGTTGAAATAGCGGAACGGGCTGTCTGGTTTGCGAGGTCTGGGCATCACCCTTCCCTACCCGATCAGGCACGTTCCGCTAGCTGGTGCATTTGCTTTGACAGCACCGCTATACATAGCGGCTGCGCCAATTCTTCACCAGATTGCGCAGGAAATCGCCCTGCTTGCCTGCTCGGGATATGATTAACCCGCCTTCCAATGTCGCAACCGCTAGCTCCGCCTCTTTCACATCGCCGAAAGAACTTGCAAGCCAAGCGATTAGCTCGCGGAAAAAACGGTCGACAGGTATGCGAACGGCGTCAGGTAGGATCGCAGCCTCAGCGCCGAAGACACCGCAAAGGCACATCAAGTCATCTACTTCGTGGCTCTTGAGGAATAAGTCGGCCATTCGGTCAAAAGCTGCGACTGGCTCAAGCTGGTCAGCTTCACCGAGAGCGGCCAAGATACTTTTTATGTAACGCTCAGCCAGCGCTTCACCCAGATCCTCTTTGGTGGGAAAGTGGTAATGCACGCTCGCGCTTTTGATGCCGACATCTGAGGCGACATCACGAAAACTAAATCCGTGATAGCCCCCTTGCCGAGCTCGGCGCTCGGCTGCATCCAAAATCGCGGTCCGCTTATCCATTGTCGCCTCTAGTTACCTATCATTTGATAGATAGGGTCTTGACGACCCGAATTCAAGACCTATATGACTACCTATCGATAGGTTGAATGAGTCAACTCAGTCGGATAAGAGAAGGACAATTGAAATGCGTTTTGAAAACAAAGTTGGCGTCGTAACTGGCGGGAGTTCGGGAATTGGGAAAGAGATCGCAAAGCGATTTGTTGCAGAAGGTGGTTCAGTCGTCATCGCGGCTCGCGATCAGGCCAAATTGGATGATGCAGCACAAGAAATTGACGCATCGGGCGAAGGTGTCGCAACTTTTAAAGGCGATATCGGGTTGGCATCGACTGGCCCTGCGTTGATCGATGCTGGTGAATCGCATTTCGGCGGGGTGGACGTCTTGTTCAACAACGCTGGCGTCTTTCAGCCCAAGCCATTTATGGACCTGGACGAGAACGACTATGATTGGTTCTTAGACACCATCCTAAAGGGCAAGTTCTTCACCGCTCAGGCAGCTGCAAAAGCAATGCAGAAGCGTGGCGGCGGCGCTATTGTGCAAACCGGTTCGATGTGGGCTTTGCAAGCGATTGGGGCCACGCCATCAGCAGCGTACTCCGCTGCGAATGCCGGTGTTCATGCTATGGTCCGAAATCTCGCCATCGAACTTGCGCCGCAAAACATTCGGATCAATGCGGTGGCTCCGGCTGTGGTTGAGACTCCTGTCTACAACACATTCTTGAGCGACGAAGACGTCGCCGAAACACTTCCTACCTTCAACGCCTTCCATCCGCTGGGTCGCAACGGTCAGCCTCACGATGTTGCCGAAGCTGCTCTGTTCTTCGCAAGCGACGCTGCTTCTTGGGTGACTGGCACGGTTCTGCCTGTCGACGGCGGAGTTACGGCTGGCAGGCAATAGGCCTTTCGTCCCCCTTACATTCAGAGGAAACTGTCATGAAATTCCTAAACACCGTCGTTAGTGCAATTGCACTAACGACGGCAGCCGTTAGCTCAAGCATCGTTCTTTCCGAACCTGCGGCGGCGCAAGAGACCAATATCGGTGCGGAAACCCGATATGGAACAGAGGACGTCGCTGGCGTCGAAATATTCTTCCGCGAAGCAGGCGACCCAACCAAGCCAACGCTGGTTCTGCTCCATGGCTTCCCAGCGTCGTCGCATCAATATCGCGAATTGCTACGCGAATTGGGTGATGATTATTACCTTATCGCTCCTGACTACCCCGGTTTTGGTGCCAGTGAGTTTCGAGATATTGACGAGTATGAATATTCATTCGACAATATCGCGAACACCATAGACGCCTTTTTGGAGCAGCGAGGTATCACGAAATTCTCACTCTTTATTCAGGATTATGGCGCGCCAATCGGCATGCGAATTGCGACCCGACATCCTGAGCGAATTCAGTCGCTAATCGTGCAGAATGGCAATCTCTATGAAGAAGGGCTAAATGAAGAAACCTGGGCCCCGATCATGGAATTATGGCAATCGGGTCTTGGCAATACCGCGCTAAAAGAACAGATTGCCGCGAGCGTATTCAGCCTCGAAGGCTTAAAGTGGCAATACACCCACGGCACCCGGAATCCCGACGCGATCCTGCCAGACAATTGGCTACTCGACTACCGAGCTTTCTCACGGCCGGGCCAGCATGAGATGCAATTGCAATTGTTTTATGACTATCGCAACAACGTCGCGAAGTATCCGGAGTGGCAAGCTTATCTTCGAGAACACCAGCCTCCAGCTCTAATCGTCTGGGCCAAGAACGACGCGTTTTTCCCGGAGCCAGGTGCTCAAGGGTTCCAACGTGACTTGAATGATGTGGACTACAACATCCTTGATACGGGCCACTTTGCGCTCGAGGAAGATGGTGATTACATTGCCACGAAGATCCGTACATTCTTATACGAGCGAGGCATTCGGTAGAATTGTGCAAAACAGCGGTCGCTTGAAACTAAGCGCTTGCGGTAGACAACATGGGATAGGAAGCGGGCATCAGATGGATACTGCGCATGTCCGCTTCCACCCCCAATTTCAGACACCCCTTTGCCAAAGAGTCTACCCAAAAGGAGACATCTAGAACTCATCAAGGTGGTTGAAAAGGTGGTTCAATTGACGGGTTTTCGATATTCTTATTTTGTATCAATATTTTCCATTCTAATATTGTGCATCTCGACCGCACCATTTCCTAGTTCGCATAGCTGAACATTTCTTCCTCGCGGCACGGCTCGGCGATGCTGTCATAGCCCCGCAGCCAAATATTCATTTGTAAAGCTATGATTTAATTGTAGACCGTTATTAATCCTCACTAATCCTTAAATTAGTAATTGCACAGTTGTATGTCACACCATGTGCTGGATTTGAACTAAAGCTGGGGTTTTCATGGCGAAGAGCGAATGGATAGTGGCGGCATTGCTGACGGCTGTGACTTTGGCCGGATGCAACGCACAAGCTGAAACAGCTCAGAAAAACGAGTTAGAAAGTCCAAAGCAGGCACAAACAAAAGGTTCAGCTGCGCTGATCGATGACCCCAACGCCCCAAAGAGCACTCAGGAATGGCTGGATTCGACGTCAACGCGAATACATGTTCGCCAGACTGAAGACGCGATCATCTATTACTCAGACTTCGTCAGGATTGATCAGCTCAACAAACAGGTAATAGACTTGTTGAATGGAGGCCCGCTCGAAGTTGGTTATCCTTACAACGATGAACGCATGCATGAGCTCCTACCCATCGAGTTCATTGAGCTGACGACAAATGAAAATCGGCCAAGCGATTGCACAATGTTGGTTCAAATTGCGAAGCTCTCGAAGGCCAAGAAATTGGACCCAAAGACCGAACGCCTGGTTACAGGGCTGCGTAACAAGCTTCCCAAACATCCACTCGGTGAAAATTGCGAGGAACAGGATCCTTGGAAGGGCCTTGAGAAGTCTTGGGAAGAGCTTGTCGAAGTGAACGGATCGTCAGCGATCTATCATCAAGGGCATTTGACCGTCATTGACCCCAACTTGCGTTGCGCGCAATTCGTCACGGAGCAATCGGGTTCATTTGAAATCACGCCGCAAACAAAAGCGATCGTTCGTTCCTATTCGAACCGGAAGCCTACGCATATGCGGGACTCATATCGTACGTCACGCATCGCGACCATGTTCGAATCCGGCGTCAAACAAGGCCTATCTCGAGCTGGCCGGCCGCAGATCCAAATGCTTGCCAACGACTATATCGCTGATGTCCCTGGTGTCATTCGCGTCGATTACTTCATTATTGATGATAACCAGGCTGATGCCTTCTGCTTCGTGTCCAAAATCACACAAGGCAGCGTCCATAGCACTGATGTCCTTGTGACTCCGAGAGAGGGGAAAAAGGCGGAATGGACGGACTTTGTCGACAACAGACCCGCTTGGAAGGGAATGGTTGAATCCCGCGACTTTGGTAAGGTTGTAGGCGCGAGCTTGGCGAACGAGACGGCTCGATAGTTCCTTTTTTTGCTCTGGCAATGCTGAGCTGGTGGGTTTCAGTGAAGTGGGGGTTTCTGTTGCTAGCTACCCCCGGAGCCCCGGTATCCCTTCTGTTGCCCGGTGGGTCCAACCGCGCTTTAGCTTTGTAAATTCAGGCCGTTAGGCCGTCACATTACGCTGCAACTGCGAGTGCTTCGTTATCGTTTGCACTTATAAAGGTGAGCCTTAAACGGGTTACTCAGCCCGGGCAAAAACACCGTCTTTCAACACACGTCGATCCTAGTTCGGCCCCGTCAGGAAACGCATTCAAGCCATTGCTTGTCCGCGTTTTTTGGTGGAGCCGCCGGGTACTGCCCCCGGGTCCGTTGTGCCTATTACACGGCGCAATTTATCGCCATATCCCGCAAAAACGGGCGAGACCTATATAGGCCCCGCCCGCTTAATGTGAAGTGAAACTAGGGTTCAGGAGCGTTTGGCCCCTGCCCCAATTACTTTTTCAAGCTGTCGCGAATCTCGGTGAGGAGATCGATTTCGCTTGGTCCTGCATCTTCTTCTTCAGCTGGACCATCCATTTTCGCTTTGGCTTTTTCAGCGTAGCGAACCAGCAAGAAGATGATGAAGGCCAAGATCACAAAGTTGATGATCGAGGTTACAAATGCGCCCCATGCGAGCACATTGGCACCCGCTTCACGCGCAGCTTCCAGGCTGGTGCCCGGCTCAACTTCGCCGCTCAGCACGATATATTTGGCCGAAAAATCAACGTCGCCAAAAATCATACCCACGATTGGCATAATCATATCTTCTGTCAGCGATGCGACGATCACTGCGAAAGCGCCAGCGATAATAACCGCAACCGCCAGCTCCATAACATTGCCCTTGGCAATAAAGTCTTTGAAATCTGCGAACATAATGTTCCCCTCTATAGTCCCTGATGCGTGTTCTCTTTCGCACCAATTCACGCGCTTGCCAAGCCATGGGGCTGGCCCAATGCCCATATTGAAATTGCGGGCAGGTGTCCTATATTGGCAAGACAGTTTGATTGCGGCGCGCCATCCTTTGTTAGGAAAGGCCCCGCTTAAAAGGGGAAAATCTATGAACTTCGCATCTCTTCGCCGCGGGCTTTTTGTTGCTGCCGTGTCGCTGGGCCTTGCCTCTTGCGGGATCAACTCGGTTCCAACCGCTGAAGAAAATGCGAAGGCCAAATGGGCCGATGTCGAAGCGCAATTCCAGCGCCGCGCCAATCTGATCCCCAATCTGGCCGAAATTGCCAAGGGCGCAGCTGAAAACGAGCGCGGTATTCTCACTGAAGTGACGGAGGCGCGCGCGAAGGCGACCAGTATTCAGGTGTCTGGCGCAGATCTGGGCGATGCCGACAAGATGTCCGAAATGGCCGCTGCTCAAGGTCAGCTTTCGCAAGGGCTTGGGCGTCTGCTCGCGAGCTTTGAAGCCTACCCACAAATCCAGTCAAACCAGAATTTCCTCACGCTGCAGAGCCAGTTGGAAGGAACCGAGAACCGGATTGCTGTCGCCATCCGCGACTATAATGAGGCGGTGCGCGGCTATAACACGACGATCCGCACCTTCCCTGATACGATCGGTGCGAACATCATACACGGTGCAGAGCCGCTGGTGCCCTACACCGCGACGACAGAAGGCGCAGAGGTCGCACCGACCCTTGATATGACATCGAATTGAGAGGGCGCCAGACCGCAATGATGCGCCCTCTTCTTCTGCTGCTGCCCATCGTGCTTGCAGCGTGCAGCATTGCTGAGGGAGACACGCCTGATACCGCATCCAGCGTGGAATTGACGGGACGAGTTGTTGATAATGCCGACATTCTCGATCCCGCTTTCGAGCGACAGCTAACTGGCAGGTTGGCTGAGTTAGAGGACAACACGCACGTTCAATTGGTTGTGGCTACAACGCCCGATTTGCAGGGGCATGATATCGCAATTTACTCCGTGGATCTTGCAAGAGCTTGGGGCATTGGAAGCGAAGAGAAAGACGATGGCTTGATGCTGCTCGTAGCCCCCAACGAACGCAAAGTGCGCATTGAGGTTGGTTATGGCCTTGAAGCATCTGTTAAAGACGAAGAAGCAGGCGAGATCATTGAGGAAGCCATCGTGCCAGCCTTTGAGAGAGCCGACTACGAAACAGGAATAATGCAAGCTGTGGACCGATTGGTCGAAGAAGTGACACCCCATCAATTGAAGGAAGCAGCGTGAAGCGCATAGCCCTCCTACTAACTGCATTTCTCGCTCTGATTTCTGCGCCATTGGCGGCTCAGGAATTTCCCGAGCTGACCGGGCGCGTGGTTGATGCGGCGGATATTATTCCAGCCGACACCGAGGCTGAGCTGGTTGCCAAGCTGGAGGCGCTTGAAACCCAGTCCCAGCGACAATTGGTCGTGGCCACAGTGCCCGATCTGCAAGGCTATGACATTGCCGATTACGGCTATCAGCTAGGCCGCGCGTGGGGGATTGGTGATGCGGAGCGTAATGATGGCGCTTTGCTAATTGTTGCACCCAATGAACGCAAAGTACGGATCGAAGTTGGTTACGGGCTCGAAGGCTATCTGACCGATGCGATGTCCGCCCTCATCATTCAAAACGCGATCATCCCTCGTTTCAAGCAAGATGATTATCCCGGCGGCATCGTTGACGGCAGCGATGCTATCATCGCGCAATTGGTCCTGCCCGAAGATCAGGCGCGGCAAATCGCAATGGATGTAGAGAAGCAACGCAGCTCCTCGGGTGGCTTCCCCTTTGGTGCGCTGATCTGGATGGGTTTCCTCTTTTTCTTCTTCATCCTCCCGATGTTGCGCGGCAAAAGACGGCGGCGGCGCTACCGCGGAAAAGGGCGCGAGTTTTCCGATACGGCAACCGATATCATCTTGTGGGAAGTGGGCAGCGCGATTGTGCGCGGCGCGCTGTCTGACGGTGATGATTGGGGCGGCGGAGGCGGAGGCGGCTTTAGCGGCGGCGGCGGTTTCGGCGGAGGCTTCTCTGGCGGCGGCGGATCATTTGGGGGCGGCGGCGCCTCAGGTGGGTGGTAAGACATGGCCTATTTAAACGAAGCCCAACACAAAATTGTCTCTGATGCGGTCGAAGCAGCAGAGCTGACGACTTCGGGCGAGATCGTCACCGTTTTGGCCGACCGCTCGGACGGCTATTCCGACGTCACAATGGTCTATGCTGCGGCCGCTGCCTTCACCGCGATGAGCCTGTTTGCGCTCTTCCCCGCCCCCTTCATGGATTTGTGGGACCAGATCATCGGCGGGTGGATGCATGAATGGACCACTGGAGAGATTGCCAGCATGACAACGGCGCTTGGCCTCATCGCTTTTACCATCACCTGGCTTGTGTTTCTGTGGGAGCCGCTCAAGTTCATTGCGATCCCCGGCCCTGTCAAAACGCGGCGGGTTCACAGCCAAGCGATCAAGCATTTCAAGGTTGGCGCCGATGGCCGCACGGGCGGGCGCACCGGCATCTTGATCTACCTTTCAATGAGTGAACACCGCGCAGAAATCGTCGCGGATGAGCCGATTGCCGAGAAAGTCTCTGCCGATGTGTGGGGCGAAGCGATGGTCGACATGCTCCATCACATCAAAGAGGGTAAGATCGCCGAGGGGATGGCCGTGGGCGTGAAGGATGTGGGCGTGGTCCTGTCTGAACATTTCCCGCGTGCCGACGATGATGAGAATGAGCTTCCCGACCGGCTGATCGAAGTCTAAACCTCTCGCTCTATGAGCGACACACCATCAGATCCTGACGCAGCCCTCCCCGAGACGATCCGCTGGGAAGGCAAATTCATCACGGCCAAAACGCGGGGCCGCTGGGAATATGTTGGGCGCGCGCGCGGTATTCGCGCTGCTGCCATCATCGCTATCGACACTGATCCTGATGGAACGCGCAACGTGCTGCTGGTCGAGCAATATCGCGTACCCTTGGGCAAAATTTCACTCGAGATTCCTGCTGGCCTTATCGGTGATGATGATGGCGGCGAAGATGAAGCGGACGAGACCGCCGCCATGCGCGAGCTGGAAGAAGAAACCGGCTATCGTGCAGAATGGATGGAAAACCTTGGCGAGTTCTATTCCTCACCCGGCATGGTTTCTGAAAGCTTCACGCTCATGCGCGCGCATGGCCTGACCAAAATATCAGAGGGCGGCGGCTTGCCGGGCGAGAATATCATCGTCCACCGCGTGCCTTTGGGCAAGCTTGCACAATTTGTTGCCAGTTGGCGCGATGCGGGGCATGCAGTCGATGTGAGGATGGCCATATTGATGGCAGCCGCCAATGCGGAAACACTTCTGGGAGAGAACACATAATGACATCGACTAAGGGCCGCGTGGCCGGAAAGCTCGCACTTGTGACTGGCGGCGCGCAAGGGCTCGGCCGTGCGCATTCCATCCGGCTCGCGCAAGAGGGCGCACGCGTGCTCGCAACCGATATCAATGGCGAAGGGGCTGAGGAAACAGCCGCCATCATCAATGCCGAAATGGGCGCTGGCACAGCGTTCGGCATCGCGCATGACGTGACCGATCCAGCAGCATGGGAAGCCGCCGTTGATGCAGCGCGCGAAAATTTGGGCGGGCTCAACGTGCTGGTGAATAATGCCGGCATCGGCGTGCCGGGCAATATCGAGGAATGCGACTTCGGCGATTGGCAGCGCTGCTTTGACATCAACGTCAATTCGATCTTCCACGGCTGCCAAAAAGCGCTTCCGCTAATGCGCGACCATGCGCCCGGTTCGATCGTC
>CALLIO010000312.1 GCA_938009055.1 uncultured Altererythrobacter sp. | reverse complement strand
GAGGCGAGCCAAGCGCAAATTGTCGAAAGATGAGAATTGGCTTGAACCAAACGGTCACAAAGTGACCGCAAGCCCAACCGGGCGTCCGCAGCAGCGCGGACTTGCCCGCAAGCTGCGAGGATATCGCGCGCCGGACGGCGTGCGGAAACAAAAATGACCAAACCCTGCCCCATCTGCAAAAAGCCCCGCAGCGAGCAGCACAGCCCGTTCTGTTCCATCCGCTGCAAGGACCGCGATCTCGCCCAATGGTTCGGCGATGGCTACTCTGTCGCGGGCGACCCGGCCTCGCCAGAGGATATGGCGAACGAAGATTGGGAAAAAGAGGGCTGATTACCTCTTGCCAACCGCGCCCACCTTCGCCATAGCGCGCCCTTCATTTGCTCGCCATCGTAAGCTTTGCGATGCCGCCGCAGCGAATGCCCGGGTAGCTCAGGGGTAGAGCAGCGGATTGAAAATCCGCGTGTCGGTGGTTCGATTCCGCCCCCGGGCACCATTCGCAAAACTACACGAAAAGGGATTTGCATGACCCGTCGCCGTCAGATTTACGAAGGCAAGGCCAAGATCCTTTACGAAGGCCCCGAGCCAGGCACGATTATCCAATATTTCAAGGATGATGCCACCGCCTTCAACGCGGAAAAGCAGGGCACGATCAATGGCAAGGGCGTGATCAACAATCGCATTAGCGAGCATGTGTTCACCCGCCTTTCGCATATCGGCATCCCGACCCACTTCATCCGCCGCCTCAACATGCGCGAGCAATTGGTGCGTCAGGTCGAGATTGTTCCGATCGAGGTGGTGGTGCGCAATGTGGCGGCCGGTTCGATTTGCAAGCGCTTGGGACTCGAAGAAGGCGAGCAGCTGCCCCACACGCTGATCGAATATTATTACAAGGATGATGCGCTGGGCGATCCGCTGATTGCCGAAGAGCACATCGCCTGCTTCAATTGGGCGACGCCTGAGGAAATGCAGGACATTGCCGCCATGGCGATCCGTGTGAATGATTTCATGTGCGGCATGTTTGCGGGCATCGACATCCGTCTCGTCGACTTCAAACTGGAGTTTGGGCGCATTTTTGATGGCGATTTCAGCCGCGTTATCCTCGCCGACGAGATTAGCCCGGATGGCTGCCGTTTGTGGGACATGACCACCGGCGAAAAGCTCGACAAGGACCGGTTCCGCCGTGATCTGGGCGGCGAGGAAGAAGCCTACCAAGAAGTCGCACGGCGGCTTGGTCTGCTTCAAAATGACGAGAATACGCCGGGCGAAGTGCTGGACCTGTCCAGTCACCGCAGCCGCTTGCGCGGAACTCCGCCAGTCAAAAAGTAGTCGTCAAAAAATAGGTGCGAAAAAGTAAGCCGTTAGTCGGCTTTGCTTTCGCTTGCAGAATCCAATGGCACGCCGCTATCGCCGGTGTCCGCAACGCTGCCTTCGATCTGCGTCTGCGCGTCGATACCGCCTGACACAATTGCACCGCTCGCCAGCTCAGCCTCGATCAGCGCCTTGCGATGGAGGTAGATACGCAGCGATACGATGATCGTTGGAACCAGCAGCAATATAATGCCGAGGACAATCAGCGTGATCGTTCCAACACCGGCCTTATCCTCCATCAGCAACTTGATCGGATCCCACAGGAACCAGGCCGACAGCACCCACAGCAAAGCGCCAACATACATGCCCAGCCGCTCGTCAAGCACCAGACCAACGGCAGATTTATCACTCTCCCAAAAGCCGCGATCCTGAGACAATCCGGAAGTTTCGCGCAGCCGGTCAATTTCAGTTTCAGCAGCGGCAAGTTCGTTTTGCGCTTTGTCCAGATCATGTTTCAATCGCGATGCTTCACGCGCCGAAGTGGCAATCTCGCCCGAATGCGCTTTGGAGCTGTGCCGAAGTTCATCGAGCTCGGCCTCCAATGCGGCACGCTTGGCTTTCTCCTCAGCCAATTGCCGCCGCATTTCAGGGCTGGCGGAGCCGATGATCGTGTCGAGCACTTCTTCGCCCAAGGGATCATTGCCATATTGCGACAGCCATTGCCGCCACGTCGCCACATCGGCTTCCTCTGCCTGCAGCCGCGCATATTCGGCAAGGCCGGGACGCCCCGTGATTTTGCCAATCCGTTCGAGCAGGCGATACCACACCGGACCGCCCGATTTCTCTGCGCCTTCGCTCAACGGTTCTGCGTGGATCGAGCGGAATTCCAGCGGCAAAGTGCATTCTTCCAATTGCACCGCCACCAGCCGGTCGCTTTCCGCGCCAGCGCGCGCTTCGTTGCGCACCCAGTCGGATTCCACCGAATTGGCAGACCACAGGACCATCACGCCCTTGGCAGCGTCAATTTCGGCCTCGATCTTGCGGTCAAAATTGTCTCCCGCGTCGATTCCGGCATCAAACCAGATGTCGAGCTTGAGCTTTTCCAGCGCATCACGCAGCTGGATGCAGCGGGGGCGGTCAGCCCGCGAATAGCTAATAAACAGATCGGCCAATGTGCTTCCCCTCCAGCAAATATCTGCGCGACCACGGCTATCCTAGGGAGCAAGCGATGAAGGAGCAAGCAATTCAGCCTCTTGTCAGGCAGACAAGATTAGGCCAGCCATCACCTATGCGAAATCTTACCTCAGCACTTGCGATTGCTGCCTTTTGCGCAGCTGCTCCTCTCACCGCTCAAACCACACCTTCAGAGCCGACACCCGCGCCCGCTGAAATGGCGCGCGAAGGCGATCAGGTCTGGCCTCTGCCGCCAAGTGATATTCCGATTGATCCGGCCTACCGGCTCTACACCATGCCCAATGGGATGAAGGTCGCTCTGCGCGAAAATGCCACGCCCGAAGGTCAGGCGTTGGTGCGGCTGCATGTCGCGTCGGGTTCGCTTGAGGAGACCGATAGCGAGCAAGGTCTTGCGCATTATCTGGAGCATATGGCGTTCAACGGCTCGACCAATGTTCCCGAAGGCGAGATGATCAAATTGCTTGAGCGCGAAGGGCTGGCTTTTGGCGCTGACACCAATGCCTCAACCGGTTTTGAAGTCACGACATACAAGCTCAACCTGCCGCGCAATGACAATGAGCTGCTCGATACCGCGCTGATGATTATGCGCGAGACTGCGAGCGAGCTGACGATTGGCGAGGATGCGGTTGAGCGCGAGCGCGGCGTCATTCTGGCCGAGCGGCGCGACCGGCGCAATTTTTCTTATCGCAATCTGGAGGATAATCTCGAATTCTCCACGCCCAATGCGCGCTATGCCGATCGCTTGCCAATTGGCATTTTGGACGTGCTGGAAAGCGCGAGTGCTGCTGATCTGCGCGGATTTTACGAGCGCACTTATGTGCCGGCGAACACCACGCTGATTATTGTCGGCGATTATCCGGTCGAAGTGATGCGGCGCCTTGCCGACAAGCACTTCGGTTCATGGAGCAATCCGGCCCCCGCACCGCAAGAGCCCGTCACTGGCCCGGTCGATATCAGCCGCAACGGCGAGACCGATATCTTCACCGATCCCGCTCTGTCAGAGAGCACGCGCATCTGGCGCTATGGTCCCTATCTCGACCGGCCTGATACGATTGCAAACCGCCAGGCGGCTTTGCAGCGGCAAGTGGGTTATGCGATCATCAACCGCCGGATGGCCAAGCTGGCGCGCGGGGCTGATGCTCCGTTCCGCAGTGCCGGTTTTGGCGCGAGCGATGTGTTCGAAGATGCCCGCCAGACGATCCTTGCCGTCAATTCTGCCGATGGCGAATGGGAAAAGGGCGTAACCGCTGCCACAATCGAATTGCGCAAGGCGATCATGTTCGGTTTCTCGCAAGCCGAAGTGGACGAGCAAATCGCGCGCATCCGCTCTTCGCTCGAGGCAGCCGAGCGCGCCTCCGACACCCGCACGCATGGTGCATTGCTTGGCGGTGTGCTGGGATTGCTCAACAACGAACGCATACCCTCAACCCCAAAAAGCGCGCTCGAACGTTTCGAAACCTATGCCGACAAAATCACACCGCAAAGCGCGTTGCTGGCGGTGACCGACGATTCCACGCCCTTATTCGATCCGATGATCCGCTTCACCGGACGCACCGCACCCGAAGGCGGGGCAGAGAAACTTCGCGCCGTATGGGATGCGGCAATGCAGGCGGAGATTACCCAACCCGAATTCGCTGAGACAGCGCAATTTGGCTATAGTGATTTTGGACCAGCAGGCGACATTGTCTCAGACGAGACAGAGGAACGTCTGGGGCTGCGCCTCGTCAAGTTTGCCAATGGCGTGCGCTTGACGCTGAAGAAGACCGATATTCGCGAAGACCGGATCAGCGTCAGCATGGGCCTTGATGGCGGGCAATTGCTCAACACGGCAGAGGACCCTTTGCTTACCGCACTGGTTAGCACCTTGCCTGCTGGCGGCCTTGGCAAACACAGTCAGGACGAGCTCGCAACAATCCTTGCCGGCAAGCGCGTGTCGGCCAATATCGGCGCCGGCACGGACCGTTTCGGGATTAGCGCCTCGACGATCCCGAAGGATCTGGAATTGCAGATGCAATTGCTGGCCGCATCCATCACCGATCCGGGCTATCGCAAAGAAGCGGAAGAACGCTACGCCAAGTCGATCGACAATTTCTTCGCCAATCTTGATGCAACACCCGGCCGCGCGCTGAACAATGCGCTGGGCGGAATTTTGTCCGATGGCGACCCGCGCTTCACGCTTCAATCAAAAGAGGCGTATGAAGCCCGCAGCTTTGCGCAATTGAAAGAGGATATCGGCGACCGGCTGGCCAAGGGCGCGATCGAGATCGCACTCGTTGGCGATCTGGACGAAGACGCCGCGATTGCAGCTGTCGCCAAAACATTGGGCGCATTGCCGCAGCGCGAAGCCGAATTCCTCGAACGCGCAGAAGCCCGCCAGCGCACCTTCACTGCTCAGCGCGGCCAGCGAACCCTGACCCATACTGGCGAACCCGATCAGGCGCTGATCCGGATGACATGGCCAACAACAGACAATGATGATCTGACAGAGACTTTGCGCCTCAGCCTGCTGGCCCGCGTGGTTCGCAAGAAATTGCAGGAACAATTGCGCG
>CALLIO010000311.1 GCA_938009055.1 uncultured Altererythrobacter sp. | reverse complement strand
ACACGGTAGGCAAGATGGCCAAACGCCTACGTTTTATGCAGCGTTGGGCGCCGGGCCTTGTGCGCAAGGAAATGCGCAAGCAGGGCATCGGCGTTACGATCTAGGCGAGCAAGCCCGCAATCGCCTCGACCATCTTTAAATCGCGCGCTGACAAGGCCCCGCCATTGGCAGGGTCTGCGTCATGCGTGGTCAAAGTAATCTCTACGCGGTTGTAGACATTGAACCATTCGGGGTGATGGTCATGGCTTTCGGCAATCAGTGCGACGCGGTTCATAAAGCCCCAGGCTTCAGAGAAATCAGCGAATTGGAACGTCCGCGTGATCGCTTTGCCATCGCGCGCGGATTGCCAATCGGAATGCGCAGCCAGAAACTCGGCGATTTCATCGGAATTGAGGGGGGTGACAGCCATGGCGTCCTCATCTTGTTAGGCCCGCATCTTTCGCCTAAGCGTGCGGCCTATGCAAGCGCGCCTTTCAGCCAATGATCTCGCCTGTCGGCGCGGCGAGCGCTTGTTGTTTCGCGGTCTCTCGCTCGATCTGGCCGCGGGCGATGTGCTGCATGTGCGCGGCGCCAATGGGATCGGCAAAAGCTCGCTCTTGAGAATTTTAGCTGGATTGCTCGCGCCCTATGCGGGCGATATTGCAAGCGAAGGCGGCGTGGCTTTGCTGGACGAACGCCCTGCTCTCGATCTGGACGCGCCCTTGCGAAAAGCATTGGGGTTTTGGCAGGCAGTCGATGGCTGCGGTAGTCCGCAAGGCGCGCTGCAAGCGATGGAGCTAGAGCCGCTGATGGATGTGCCCGTGCGCTATTTATCCACGGGGCAAAGGAAGCGCGCAGCGATGGCGAGCATCCTCAACCGGGCTGCGCCGATCTGGCTTTTGGACGAGCCGCTAAGCGGGCTGGATACGGACGCGCAAGCAAAATTCGCATCGCTCATTCACTCGCATGTTGGTGGCGGCGGGATTTGCGTTCTCGCATCGCACCAGCCGGTTGCGGTTGAAGGTTTGAAGAGTATCGAGCTGGCCGATTTTGTGCCGGAGCCCAAGGGAGAGCACGTCGCATGATGTGGCCGCTGCTCAAACGCGATTTGGCGCGCTTCTTTCCTTTTGCCGGATCAGGCGGCGCGGCATTGCCGCTGCTGTTCTTCTTGGCCGTGGCGATGCTCTACCCCTTCGCGGTGGGGCCTCAACCGGAATTGCTCGCCAAAACCGGCGGCGGGGTGATCTGGATTGCGGCTCTGCTGGCAGCGATCTTGCCATTAGAGCGCTTAGTCGCCTCCGACATGGAACTGGGCGTTTTCGACCAATTGCGTCTGCGCGGCATTGCGGAGGAAAGCGTGATGGCGGTGCGCATGATCGCCCATTGGCTGAGCTTTGGCCCGCTGCTGATATTGGCGAGCTTTCCCGCTGCAGCCTTGCTGGGGTTGGACGGAGCGACATTGCACGTGGTTCTGCTGGGATTGCTCGCCGGAACGCCGGGATTGGCCGCCGCCGGATTGATGATTGCGGCTTTGACAGCGAGCCTTAGGGGCGGCGCGGCCTTGTCGGGGCTTCTGCTGATACCCCTATGCCTGCCTATACTGATCTTCGGCGCAGGAGCCTTGGCGCGTGGCGACACGGCGAGCCTTGGCTTTGCCGCGGCGATCAGCCTTCTGCTGGTGGCGATTGCGCCCTTTGCAGCAGGCGCCGCGATCAAAGCGGCTCGGGAGGGTTAGGATATGCAACGCGCCCCAAGGCCCAATGAAGTCGCTGCGCTTGAGAATCCGGCCAAAGACGAAGTGATCTCGATTGTGCAACGAGAGGAGAGCGCGCATTATTGGAGCCATTCCATGATGCCGCTCGACGGACTTTTCGGGAGCGTCGAAAAGAGGCCAAGGCCGAGGACAATCTCGCTCAGCACAAGCATAACCATCGAACAGATTAGTAAGCTAAGCGAAGCGGCCGCCCAGGTGGGCAAGGAACGCGCCCACCATTGGGTGGGCGGGCGCGAGCTCGTTTCTAACGAAACTCGCTGACTATTGCGGTCAGTCGGGTGAAGCCAATTCCTTCAGCGCACGCTCGGAAAAAGGCATTCCGATGGGCGAATGCTCGATAATCGCGTCCTGTCGCAATTCCGTGATGCTCTCGCCCAGCATCAGTGCCTGCGCATGCCCAACCAGATAGTGAACGCGATTATTCAGCAACGCGCGGTTGTCTTCGCTCAAGTCGGGATCTCTGGCCATGACCGTGTAACCATGGATGACCGCAAGAATGAATTTCACGATCTGGTCGGCAGTTGAGGCTTCAAGCCGTTTTCGAACAGACGTCTTGTCCAAGCTCAATAATCACCCGGCCTATGCTTACCCGTCGGGCTTTCAGTGAAGATTTCCACGCCATCCTCGGTGATGCCCATCGAATGCTCGAACTGCGCTGATAGGCTCTTGTCGCGCGTCACTGCGGTCCAGCCGTCTTTCAGCACTTTGCCCCATGGCTTGCCGAGATTGATCATCGGCTCGATGGTGAAGAACATGCCCGGGCGAAGCTCTGGTCCCGTGCCCGCTTTCGCCGCATGGACAACTTCGGGCGCGTCATGAAACAGCCGCCCCAGCCCGTGCCCGCAAAACTCGCGCACCACGCTATAGCGGAACTGGTGCGCATGAGCCTCAATCGCTGCGCCAATATCGCCCAGCCTTGCGCCGGGTTTGCTCGCCGCTTCGATCCCCAGCATCAAGCATTCATAGGTGACTTCGACCAGCCGCTTTGCCTTGATCGAGGGTTCGCCCGCAAAATACATCCGGCTGGTGTCGCCATGCCATCCATCGAGCAGCGATGTGACATCAACATTGAGGATATCGCCCTCTTTCAACACCTTATCGCCCGGAATACCGTGGCAAATCACATGGTTTAGTGAGATGCAGGATGAGTGCGCATAGCCGCGATAACCCATCGTCGCGGGCACTGCGCCGCCATCCAAAATCATCTCGCGGATTTTGTCGTCAATCTCGCCAGTGGTAACCCCCGGCTTCACCCAATCGGCGACTTCATCCAGCACGCGCGCGGAAAGCTGCCCCGCCTTGCGCATTCCTTCAAAGCCCTCTGGCCCATGCAATTTGATCGTCCCGTCACGGTAGACGGTCTGATCACCTTCAACGATCTGATATTGGTTCATGTGGCACTATTTAGCGCTTCAATCACAAAATTGCGAGAGCAGCTTAGTCGGGGGCGGAGAAGAATTGGGCATATTGCGGTTTCACAGCAGCCAGAATCGCCGCATCAACTGGCAATGTCACCTCGTAATCGCCCTCTACATAGGGTCCCGCGACATAGGGCGCAGCGAGCAATCCGATCCGGTCAAAAGCCTTACCCCCAACCGAGCCGAGCAGGATGTCGAGATCTTTCATATCAGGGCATGTGTCGAAACTGTCCGAGCTGCCTTCCTCAACCGACGCGCCACGCTTCTTCGCACGTTCTTGGTTGAGCGCAGGGCAATATCGCGGAGCCAAAGCTTCTGCCATCGCTTCAGCTGAAATGAAGAAATCCGTAGCCGACATACGCGCATTGGCCTGTTTATCCCAGACCAGCGTATCGAAGCCGTAATTGGGATGCGCGCCGCCATAGTAGGTGCTGATCGTCGCAGAGAGGCTGAGGAAACGCGGCAAGTCCGCCACCTTTTGCCAATTCACTTCGAG
>CALLIO010000310.1 GCA_938009055.1 uncultured Altererythrobacter sp. | reverse complement strand
AGAAAGTTGATCTGCGCATCAATGGTGAGCCGGTTGATCCGCTCGCCTTTGACGGAACCCGCACGCCTAAGAAAGGCCGCTATGCGGTCAGCGAATGGCGCGGTGTGCCTCTGCTGAAAGAACGCACTGTTCTGTCGGCCGACATCTTCAACACATTCGGCACTTTGAAACAAACGATTGAGCGCGAGGTTTATTTCACGACAACCGCTTCAAAAGTTGAGTTTGTGCCTGAGCAGTCCAAGCTGATCGCTGATGGCCGCACACGTCCGGTGCTGGCAATCCGCGTGCTTGACCGCAACAACCGCCCTCTTCGCGAAGGTATCTCTGGCGAATTTAGCCTCAACGCTCCGTATCAGAGCGCTGACCAGCTTGACCGTCAGCAGCTGAACCAGCTGACCGGCCTAGGCGCGTCTTCGGCGCGTTGGGTGATCAAGGGCAGCGAAGGCATAGCTCACATCGAACTGGCGCCAACCATGGTATCAGGCTCGCTCAACCTCAACTTCCGTTTCGACGATGGCGAGATCACTCGCGAACAGGAACTGGAAACATGGATTGAGCCAGGCGATATCGAATGGACTGTTGTCGGCCTTGCAGAAGGCACTGTGGGTGCACGCAGCGTAGCTGACAATATGGAACGCGCTGGCCGCTTTGACAGCGACCTTGGCAATAATGCCCGCGTTGCTTTGTATGCAAAAGGCCGAGTGCTGGGCAAATATCTGCTCACCCTCGCCTATGACAGCGCCAAGCAGCGCGAAGATCAGCGCGTGCTGGGTCAGCTTGATCCAGATGCGTACTACACCGTCTTTGCCGATGGCTCGAGCCGCCGCTTTGACGCAGCGAGCCGCGAGAAGTTGTATGTCCGCATCGAGACATCGACCTTCTACGCCCTCTATGGCGATTTCGAGACCGGCTTCGATCAGACCAATCTGATGCGCTACAACCGCACCGCCACCGGCGTTAAGGGCGAAGCGCGCTGGGGCGCTGTGAAAGCACAAGGCTTTGCCGCAGAAGTCTCAACCCGCTTCACCCGCGATGAATTCCAGGGCGAAGGCATCACTGGCCCATACCGCCTCTCCAGCCGCTCGCTCGTTCCCAATAGCGAGACGGTGACACTCGAAGTGCGCGACCGCTTCCGTTCGGAACTGATCGTGACCAGCCGCGAACTGGTGCGCTTCATCGACTATGACATTGACCTGCTTTCGGGTACGATCACCTTCAAGCAGCCAATCCTGAGCCGCGATTTTGACCTCAACCCTCAATTTATTGTTGTTGAATATGAGACAGATGGCCTTGGAAATGAAGAATTGAACGCAGGTGTGCGTGCAGACTGGACCAACAATTCTGGCGCAATCCGCATCGGCGCAAGCGCTGTGACCGACAAGGGCGATGGCGCGCGCACCAACATGGGCGGGATCGACCTTCGTGCCGAGATTGGCGAGAACACCGAAGTGCGCGCCGAGCTGGCCATGAGCCGCAGCGAAGGCGAGACTGCAACCGGCTGGATGGTCGAAGCACAGCACCGCACCGGTAATCTCGATGTGCTGGCCTATGCCCGCGAGCTTGAGGCCAATTACGGCATTGGTCAGCAATCGGGCGCAGAGCTTGGCCGCCGCAAGTTTGGTGTCGATGGCCGTGTGTTGATCGACGATGAGTTTAGCGTTGTGGGCAGCGTGTGGCAGGACGATAGCCTGACTGACACCAACCGCCGCCGCGCTGCGCAAGCCGACCTCGCCTATCGCAGCGAAAGCACGGATGCGCGCATTGGTATCGCCCATTTCAACGACCGCCTGGCCGATGGCACTCGCAACAAATCAACCGTGCTCGAAGTGGGCGCGACCCAGCGTCTTGCCGATAACAAGCTTGAACTTTCCGCGTCGTCGAGCATTGGTCTCGACAGCACGGAAAGCGTTGACCTGCCCAACCGTCATCGCCTCAGCGCACGCTATGCAATCACAAACAATGTTCGTCTTATTGGCCAGTATGAGCGTGCCAGCGGCGAGAATATCGACGCCAGCACCATCAGCGGCGGCGTGGAAGTGACACCTTGGAATGGCGCGCAGATTGTAAGCACCGTGGGCAAACAGCGCGTCGACGAATTTGGCGACCGCTCATACGCAACGCTTGGCTTGTCGCAAACGCTGCAAGTTACGCCAACGCTGACTTTGGACGCGACCGTCGATGGCAGCCGTTCACTGAATGGCTCTGGCGATGTGAACGATGTGATCAACCCTGCGCAGCCTGTGGCCAGCGGCGGTCAGATCTCGAACGGTACATTGTTTGAAGACTTTACCGCCGTGACCTTAGGCGCAGCATGGCGCAAGGATCGCTGGGCAGCGACTGCACGCGGCGAATATCGTGATGGCGAATTTGCCAACCGCATGGGCTTTACCGCTGGCGCGATCCGTCAGCTGGGCGAAGGCAGCATCGTGGGTTCAGGCTTCACTTGGACGGAAGCGGAAACGCCTGGCGGCGCGATGACCCGCGTGATGGATGCATCGGTTGCCTTTGCGTACCGCCCTGATGATTCCGACTTCGCCGCACTCGGCAAGGTTGAATATCGCAGCGACTTCATCCGCGATGCAGTTGCAGGCGATGCCGGCCCTGCCGGTCAAACCGCTCTGCTAGTGGATGGCGATGCTATCAGTCGCCGTCTGATCGCCAGCGTATCGACCAATTGGTCGCCGCGCGGCTGGGACGAGGACGAGTATGACGTCGACCAACAAGTTCGCCGCGACGAGTTCGACCTGTTTGTGGGCGCTCGCTACAATTTCGACCGCTTCGAGAATATCGAATTTTCTGGCACGTCGATCCTGGCTGGCGGCGAAGCGCGCTTTGGAATTGGTGATCGTTTCGAGATTGGCGCCAAGGGCACCGTTCGCGCGAACCTTGAAGATGATGTGACCAGCTTCTCTTACGGCCCGCAAGTTGGCTTTGTTCCAGCTGACGGCATGCTGCTGACAGTGGGTTACAATGTCGAAGGGTTCCGCGACGCTGACTTTGGCGATGCGCGCAACACCGATAAGGGCCTTTATGCAGCCGTTCGGATCAAGTTTGATGCCGACACTTTCTCGTTCCTTGGACTGGGACGCTAAGACAGACAATGATGCGAAGTATCGTTCATTATCTGTATGTTGCTCTTGGTTTATGTGCATTAACCTTAAGTGCAAACTCTGTTTCGGCGCAAACCACTCTCACCGCCGACTGGACCAATCTGGGTAACGGCAATCTGCAAGAAGTTACCGATGGCACGGTGCTGACGGTCGGCCCCAACTCGGTGACGATCGACACCGCTGTCGTGACAGACGGCGATGCCAATGATGGCAATTTCACCAATTTCTATTCGACCGGCATGCTGTCCTATTATAACGGCCAGGTCAGCAATTTCACCGGAAACCTGCTCTACAGCATGGACCATTCCGTGTTCGACGCGGGAGACTATTTCGAAACGGTCTACAGCTTTGGAACGGCTGTTGATGAGCTCGAATTCACCGTTGGCAATGTCGACCGCTTTTTCGGGTTCGACACAGGAGGCAATCCGGCCAACTTCCACGATGCTGTGATCATCGAATATGACACGGGCACAGGCTCTTGGCAGAACTTGCGCAACCTTGCAGGCGCAGTAACATTGGGCAGCGCGGTTGGAACTGCGACTGTGGGCGGCCAGCAAGGGTGGGACGGCAGCGCCTATTCCGGCGGCATAACCAGCACCACGGGCGATATTCGCGTCGATTTCGGCACAACTACGGTTGAGCGCGTGCGCATTCGCTATCGCTTCGGGCAGGATTCCCCAGCAACCGATCCGAGCGGCAACTTTCAATATATGGCAGTGTCTGACTTCACTTGGGAGCAGGTTGTGCCAACGGCTGACCTTTCGCTTTCGAAGAGCGTGAACAATTCAAACCCTGCCACAGGCTCGGCGATTTTCTACACGCTGCAGTTGACCAATAATGGCCCGCTTGATGCGACCAATGTCCAAGTCATCGACATTTTGCCAACCGGTTTTGAATTCACCTCGTCAAGCGGCTCCGGCTCTTATGATGATGCGACAGGGCTTTGGACAATTGGCACGATCACGTCTGGGCAAACGCTCTCGCTGACCATCAACGGCACAGTTTCAGCGCCTGCGGGCGTGACCATCGCAAACTTTGCAGAAGTCTTTACCAGCGATATTTTCGATGCGGATTCTACGCCCAACAATGGCAGCACTAACGAGGATGACGATGCGAACGATAGCTTCACCGTTCAAGGCATCCGCACCGCAGGAACCGCGCCAACGCTGATCTGCCCCAATGGCACCAATCTGTTCGATTGGGACGCGGTAACCTGGACTGCGGGCAGCACCAGCAACACTTATGCGATTGCCAGTTTTGGCGATGTGACCTTCAACATCGTCAATGAAGGCATTTGGGAAGACGATGCGGCGTTCGGCGGAGAGCAGCCGGCAATCTCGCAGAACAATACCGGCGGACTGGGCACTCCAGAAGACAGCCTGCACCAATTCATCGATTTCCGCGACCGCTTCGAAGTGGCAACAACAACCGTCAATCTGCCAAACGGCGTGGCGGGCGCGCAATTCACTGTGTTCGATATTGATTTTGCCGCCAATGACTTTGCTGACAAGCTGATTGTTACCGGCAGCTATAAGGGCGCGACGGTCATGCCCACTCTGACGAACGGTACGGTCAATTATGTCGTCGGCAATGTCGCTGTGGGCGATGGCGGATCGAACAGCAACACCGGCAATGGCAATGTTGTTGCGACTTTCGATTCTGCCATCGACACAATCATCATCAGCTATGGCAATGCCAACACGGCCCCGCCCGACCCCGATGGTCAGGCCATCGCCATCCATGATTTCGACATTTGCGCACCCGATACGCAGCTTTCCGTGACCAAGATGAGCACTGTCTTTTCCGATCCGGTCAATGTCGAGGCGAGCAATCTGGTCGGCAATGCGGATGCAAAGGCAATTCCCGGATCGATCATCGAATACACGATCGGTGTGTCAAACACCGGCATTTCCAATGCTGACACGGATTCCGTGTTTATCGTTGATACCGTGCCCGCTGACACCAAATTCTGCGTCGACGATATTGGCGGCGCAGGCCCCGTGCGCTTCATCGATGGCGCAACATCATCTGACCTGAGCTATTCCTTCGTTCTGCTCGATGACGCTAGCGATGATCTAGCGTTTTCCGACGATGGCGGCACGACATGGGATTATGATCCAACCGCCGATGCCGATGGCTGCGACAGCGCGATCACGCATTTCCGCGTCAATCCTACTGGCGACTTCGCAGGCGGCGGCTCCTTCTCGCTGCGCGCACGCTTCATGGTCGATTGAGCGTCACCGCCTAACGCGGTTTGATCGGGTCAGCCTCGTTCGCGAGAATACCGGCGATCTGCGTCCATACCGCTACATTTTGGCGCAATTGCACCGGATCAATCTTGTCGAGCGTATCATCAGGCGTGTGGTGCAAATCGAAATAGCGCGTGCCATCCTGCTGCAAATCGATGATCGCCGTGCCCTGGTCGCGGGCTATGTTGAGATCCGCCCCGCCGCTTGCTGTGATCGAGGAATTGGCCACACCAAAGCGGGCCACCGCAGCTGCGAGCTTTTTGTGCAGCGCCTCATTCTCTTCGCGGAAATTGCTTTCAAAGCGCCACACCCGATCTGCGCCAAAATCGCTTTCGAGGCCCACCGCAATTGGCTCGTCAATATGTGCGGCGGAATAGGCCTTCGAGCCCCATAGGCCCACTTCCTCTGCCCCGGCGAGCAGCACGCGAATTGTCCGCAGCGGCTGACCTGACTTTTCAACGTGGAGCACTGCAGCGGTGATAATCCCGCAGCCTGCCCCATCATCAAACGCGCCGGGCGCATTCCACCAGCTGTCGAGATGACAGGCGAGCAGGACCGGCGGCAGCGAGGGATCGCGGCCGACAATCTCGCCCACCACATTACCGCTCATCGTGGTGCCGAGCAGACGCGGTGTGAGCACCAGCTTCATAGTAATCGGGCGGCCATCTGCCCGGTCAAACATCCGTTCCAGATTGGCCGCATCAGGCAGACTGAGCGCGCCCGCTGGAATGGGCGTGGTCCGCGCGGGGAAGCGCGTGCCGCCCGTATGCGGATTGCGGCTGTTGTCCGTGCCGACCGATTTGATCACCGTTGCAATCGCGCCTTTGCTCGCCGCAATGCTCGGTCCGAACCAGCGCACAGGGCCGGCAAAGCCGTAATGCGATCCATCCATCGAAGGACGCATTTGGTGGCTGATATAGGCGATCTTTCCCGCCAAACTGCCATCGGGAACATCGGAAAGCGCAGAGACGCTTGCGAATTCGACGACTTCGGCGGTGATGCCCTCCTCACCCGTCGAAGCGCTATTGCCCAGCGGCTGGATCACGAAAGGCTGCGGGAAAGGCGCGATAATCTCTACGCTATGCGAGTCGCCGGGCACCCATGTTTCCATCTCGAACGGCTCATTGGCGACATTGGCAAAACCGTGTTTGCGCAGCCAGGCCATCGCCCATTCGCGCGCCCTCGCCTCAGCCTCGGTTCCCGCTTGGCGCGGCCCGACTTCGGTGGT
>CALLIO010000309.1 GCA_938009055.1 uncultured Altererythrobacter sp. | reverse complement strand
TCCCTCGTCCCGCGCGATGATAAGCAAGTCTATTCGATGCGGCGCGCGATGGGCGCAGTCTTTGACAAAGGCACCGTGTTCGAAATGGGCCGGATGTGGGGGCGTGCGGCCATCACGGCTTTGGCGCGGATCGATGGTTGGCCGGTCGCGGTCGTCGCCTCCGACCCTTCATTCCTTGGCGGGTCATGGGAAGCCAAAACTTCCGAAAAGGTCACACGCTTTGTAAAACTGGCCGACCAATTCCGCCTGCCCATCGTGCACCTAGTCGACAATCCCGGCTTCATGATCGGGCGCGAGGCCGAGATGGCGGGCACGATCCGCTACGGGATCGAAACCATGAACACGATCTACAAGGCCTCCGTTCCGCTCGCCTCGATTGTCCTGCGCCGTGCCTATGGCATTGCGGGTAGCGCGATGAGCAATGCTGAAAGGTATCAGTATCGCTATTGCTGGCCATCAGGTGATTGGGGCAGCCTGCCCATCGCTGGCGGTCTGGAAGTTGCCTATAAATCAGAGCTCGCCGCCGCTGATGATCCGGCAAAGGAACTGGCGAAAATTCAAGAGCGGCTTGCCAAAGTCACCTCGCCCTTCCGCAGCGCAGAACGGTTCAACGTCGAGGATATTATCGACCCGCGCGACACGCGGCCATTGCTCTGCGAATTTGCCGATCTGGCGTGGCGGCGCTTGAAAGCCGAAGCTTAAAAAACTCTCAACTGCGCATCGCACTGGGGTAGCGCTGCTGGGCTTGCGGAGGTGCGAACAGCCGCCCTTTTTCGCTGAACAAAACCAGCAGCAAACACGCGATCCCGCTGGCCAACAGCGCCAACGCCAATGGCCGGGCCGTGCCATCAAATGCGTAACCGATAATCGCTCCCAAGATCGCCGCGACAGTCATTCTGACAAATCCGTGTGCAGAACTCGCCGCGCCCGCAATATGGAAGAAAGGGGTCATTGCAATTGAGCCAAAATTGCTTCCCACGAAACCAAGCAGCGCCATGCTGATCGCCATCAAAGCGATAAATTGCCACAGGCTTTCCTGCCCGCTGAAAGCGAATGCGACTTGGATGGCAGCGACCGCGATAAAGGCAAACATGGCTGTATGGCTGACCCGGCGCGCGCCAAAGCGTTCGACGATGCGCGAATTTGACCAGCTCGCAATCGCCATCGCACCAGCACAAATGCCAAAGACTATCGGGAAGATATCGGGCCTGCCAAAACCATCTCCGATCAATTGTTTGGAGGAAAGGATGAAGCCAAACAATGCGCCAAACACCAGCGTGCTTCCGACCACATAGCCGATCACCGATCGTTCACTCAGCGCCGTGACCATATTGCGGGAAATTGGCCCAATTTGAATGGGCTGGCGGTTTTCCGGCGCGAGGCTCTCGGGCAATCGGTAGTAGACCCAGCAACCGACAAAAATCCCTTGAAATGCCATGGCGGCAAAGATCATCCGCCAATCGCCAATCACCAATATAAGCTCGCCAATACTTGGCGCAATCGCAGGCACCATCAAGAAGATCACGAAGATCAAGCTCATCATGCGCGCCATCTTATCGCCGCCCACACGGTCGCGGATAATCGCGGGGGGCAGCGCGACAATGCCCGCCGCAAAGAAGCCTGCCGCTGCGCGAACCGCCAGCAATTGATCGTATGTTTTCACCAGCGCGCAAGCGATCGCCAGCGCGATGTATATGCCGATTGCGCTCAGCAGCACGGGCCGCCGCCCAAACCGGTCAGCCAGCGCTCCAGGCACCAGCGCGCCAATGCCCGCTGTCAAAAGATATATGCCGATCACAAATTGCTGATCATTGCCCGGCACATTCAGCTCCGCCGCCATATCACCCAGAGCAGGCAGCATCGCGTCAATGCCAAAGGCTTGCAAAGCCATCAGCATGGCCATCATCCAGATAAGCTCACGCTCGCCCAATTGGTGCGTTTGAGTGGGTTCTGCAGCAGACATGGCGCCCCCATGCCTGCTTGTGCTCAGCTTTGGAAGCGCGAAACCGATAGTTTCTTCACAGCCTGTCTAGGCGGCGCGCACAAGTGCCCTTAAACCGGCCTTCATGGCTCATGACATGCAGCATGATGACGAGGGGTCAGAGGCGCTTGGCCTTAGGAAGATCATCCATGTCGATATGGATGCCTTCTTTGCCAGTGTTGAGCAGCGCGACAATCCTGAGTTACTCGGCAAGCCGGTCGCAGTCGGTGGTGCGGGCGGGCGCGGCGTGGTCGCGGCGGCGAGTTATGAAGCGCGCAAGTTCGGTGTGCGAAGCGCTATGCCTTCTATCACGGCCAAGCGGCTGTGCCCTGATCTCATCTTCGTGCGGCACCGCTTTGATGCCTACAAAGAAGCCAGCCGTACGATCCGCAAAATCTTCGAGCATCACACTCCGCATGTCGAGCCGCTCAGTTTGGATGAGGCCTATCTCGATGTCACACAGGACAGGCTGGGCATTGGCTCAGCTACGCGCATTGCCGAGCTGATCCGGCAGGAAATTCGCGCCAAAACCAAACTGACCGCGAGCGCGGGCGTTTCTTACAACAAATTTCTCGCCAAGCTGGCCAGCGATCAGAACAAGCCCGATGGCGTGTGCATCATCCGCCCGGGCGAAGGCGCGGATTTTGTCGCCGAATTGCCTGTCAGGCGCTTCCACGGGATCGGCCCAAAGGGAGCGGAGAAGATGGCACGTCTGGGGATCGAGACTGGTGCTGATCTGGCCGCGCGCAGAATCGACTTCCTGCGCGAAAATTTCGGCAAGCAGGCAGACTATCTCTACCGCGCGGCGCGCGGGATAGATTTGCGGCCAGTGCGCGCCCACCGCGTACGCAAATCGGTGGGCGGCGAGCGCACCTTTAGCGAGGATATATCAGCTGGATCAGCGCTTCGCGAAACGCTGGCGAACATCATCGACATCGTATGGAATTCGATTGAAAAGAGCGGTGCGAAGGGGCGCACCGTGACGCTGAAAATGAAATATAATGACTTTCAAACGATCACCCGCTCGCGCTCAATTGATGACGTGATTTCGGGCAAGGGCCAATTCGCCGCGATTGCTTCAGGTCTGTTGGAAGAGACGCTTCCCCTGCCCATGCCTATCCGGTTGATGGGGCTGACGCTGTCTAATCTGGAGGGCGCAAAGGGCGCAGAGCCGCCACGCGACGAGGCGCAGCTATCTCTTCTGTGATTGCAACAGTTCGAGCCTGCGCATGGTCAACGCGCTAACGTCATGGGGCAAATGCGCCGGATCAAAGAATCGCGCTTCCATAATCTCGCGCCGGTCAGGACGCGGAGTGGAATCGCAATTTGCAGCAAAGACATAGGCTTGGTGGGGCGAGCCGGAGATAACCTCGTCCAACTCGCCGATAAGCTCCAGATCTGGCAGGTCCAGCGCCAGCTCTTCGAAGAGTTCACGCCGCGCGCCGTCGAGAGGATCCTCGCTTCTTGAAAGTCCGCCGCCGGGCAGGGCCCACGAGGGTCGGCCATATGTATGCCTGACAAGCAGCACGTCTCCCTTCGCATCGGTGAGCACGACAGACACCCCGCGCAGGGGCCGTTTGACCAGTTTCCGCCATCGCCGACGCACACTATGCGCCGTGGGTAATAATGCACGGTGCACGGATGCAGGAATGATCCGCTCGATCAAGTGAAGCATGTAATATGCGCGCTCAAGAGCGCATCAGCCTCGCCCAGCAAACGTGCGATGGGAAGGTCGCTTTCCTCCCTGCTTGCTGCCGCGAAGAGGGCGCGCTTCTCGGCCGAACCGCCCAAAGTAAAGACCAATTCTTCGCTGTTGACCAGAGCAGGCAAAGTCAGCGTAATCCGGTCAAACGGTGCCTCTGGCGGTAGTGGATCAGGCGTCAACCGACGCACATTTAGCGGATCGAAGCCCTGCGGGTCGGTGTTGGGGAAGAGCGAGGCGATATGGCCATCTGTTCCCATGCCGAGCCAGACGAGGAAGAAAGCCGGAACCTTGGCATCCAATTCCAACGCCACCACGCGCGCGCCGACAGGCTCAAAAATCGCACGAATCTTGCCGGTGTTGGATGCTGCGTGATCCTCTGACACAATCCTGTCATCGGTCGGCCAAATGGCGATGCGCGACCAATCGAGATTAGTCTTCGCTAAGAGTTCAAAAATCGGGAACGGGGTTGACCCGCCCGGAACCGCAATCGC
>CALLIO010000308.1 GCA_938009055.1 uncultured Altererythrobacter sp. | reverse complement strand
ACGCAGGAATTTGACCGGATCGTGTCCGAAGGGCTCGCTGCGTCGCCCACGACCGAAGTGTTGATCGATGAATCGCTGCTGGGGTGGAAGGAATACGAGATGGAGGTGGTTCGCGACCGCGCGGACAACGCCATTATCGTCTGTGCCATCGAAAACGTCGATCCAATGGGCGTCCACACGGGGGATTCGATCACCGTGGCACCAGCGCTGACGCTGACCGACAAGGAATACCAGATCATGCGCAACGCCAGCCTCGCGGTGCTGCGTGAGATTGGCGTGGAGACGGGCGGGTCAAACGTTCAATTCGGGGTCAATCCGGCCGATGGGCGGCTGGTTGTGATCGAAATGAACCCGCGCGTGTCGCGCTCATCCGCGTTGGCGTCCAAAGCCACCGGATTCCCCATCGCCCGCGTCGCGGCGAAATTGGCGGTCGGCTACACTCTGGATGAGATTACCAACGAAATCACCGGCGCCACGCCCGCAAGCTTTGAGCCGACCATCGATTACGTGGTGACCAAGATCCCGCGTTTTGCCTTTGAAAAGTTCAAAGGCGCCGAACCCGATCTGTCGACCGCGATGAAATCGGTGGGCGAGGTTATGGCGATTGGCCGAAACTTCCAGGAAAGCATGCAAAAGGCGCTGCGCGGGCTTGAGACCGGCCTCGATGGGTTTAATCGCGTGCTCGATCTGCAAGGCGCGGCCAAAGACGTGATCACCGCCGCGCTCAGCCGCCGGACGCCCGATCGGCTGCTCAATGTGGCTCAGGCGTTCCGCGAAGGCCTCACGATGGATGAAATCCACGAGGTCACCGGGTTTGATCCGTGGTTCCTGCGCCAGATCGAAGCGATTGTTGAGGCGGAACGCGGCGTTCAAGCCGATGGGCTGCCCACCGACGCGGCCGGTTTGCGCCGATTGAAAGCCATGGGCTTTTCCGATGAACGGTTGGCGACGCTCGCCGTGCGTTCGGTTGGCGTAAAGGACGGGATGGGTGAAACGCAGGCCAAACGTTCCGGCCTGCTGCACGATGCGCTGCAAGCCATGGCGGGCGCGACCAGCGCCGATGAAGTGCGCGAACTGCGCCGCAAGCTGGGCGTGAACCCGGTGTTCAAACGCATCGACAGCTGCGCCGCCGAATTCGAAGCGATCACGCCTTACATGTATTCCACCTACGAAGCGCCCAGCTTCGGGGAGCCGGAATGCGAGGCGATGCCTTCGGACCGCAAAAAGATCGTCATTCTGGGCGGCGGACCCAACCGGATCGGGCAAGGGATTGAGTTCGATTATTGCTGCGTTCACGCCTGCTTTGCCCTGGGCGAACAGGGCTATGAAACGATCATGGTCAACTGCAACCCGGAAACCGTTTCCACCGATTATGACACATCGGATCGGCTGTATTTTGAACCGCTGACGGCCGAAGACGTGCTGGAGATCCTGCGCGTTGAGCAGCAATCGGGCGAATTGGCGGGTGTGATTGTGCAGTTTGGTGGGCAAACGCCGCTCAAACTGGCTCAGGCGCTGGAGGATGCGGGCATCCCGATCCTTGGCACATCTCCTGATGCGATTGATTTGGCCGAAGACCGCGAACGGTTCGCCCAGCTTGTCAATAAGCTTGAGCTGAAACAGCCTGAGAACGGGATTGCTTACAGCCGTGATGAGGCCGCTGCTGTCGCGGCGCGGATTGGCTATCCGGTGCTGCTGCGTCCATCCTACGTGCTTGGTGGCCGCGCGATGGAGATCGTTGACAGCGAAGCGCAGCTCGATGACTATATCAAAACCGCCGTGAACGTGTCGGGCGAGAGCCCCGTGCTGGTCGACAAATATCTGCGCGATGCGACCGAATGCGATGTCGATGCGCTATGCGATGGCGATGAAGTGCGGATCGCAGGTGTGATGCAGCATATTGAGGAGGCGGGTGTCCATTCCGGCGACAGCGCCTGCACATTACCGCCATACTCTCTACCCGCTGCGATCATCGAAGAAATGGAGCGTCAAGCAGAGGCGCTTGCGATGGCATTGGGCGTAAAAGGCCTGATGAATGTGCAATTCGCGATCAAGGATGGCGAGGTCTATCTGATCGAGGTCAATCCGCGCGCAAGCCGCACGGTTCCCTTCGTCGCCAAGGCTATCGGCCAGCAAGTCGCCAAGATTGCGGCGCGCGTTATGGCGGGCGAGAAGCTCAACACATTTGAACCCTTCAAACGCGAATTGCCCTATATGGCGGTCAAAGAGGCTGTGTTCCCGTTCAACCGCTTCCCCGGGGCCGATCCGGTCTTAACACCGGAAATGAAGTCCACCGGCGAAGTCATGGGAATTGATCGAAATTTCGAAGCTGCATTCCTCAAGTCACAGCTTGCCGCGGGCACCCGCTTGCCAGAGGGTGGAACCTTGTTTGTCTCGGTCAAATCGGGAGACAAATCGATCATCCTGCCTGCGGTCAAAACCCTGATTGAAGAAGGCTTCAATGTGCTCGCAACCGGCGGCACGCAAAGCTACCTCACCGAACAGGGTTTGAATGTGGAGCGGGTCAACAAGGTCGCCGAAGGGCAACCCCATATTGTCGATAAGATCATCGATGGCGATGTTGATCTGATCTTCAACACGACAGAGGGTTGGCAAAGCCTGATGGACTCCAAATCTATCCGTGCATCGGCTCTGGATGAGAAGATTCCCTACTACACAACCGCCACCGCTTCTGTTGCTGCAGCCACTGCAATTCGGGCTGTAAAAGCGAGCGAGCTTGAAGTCTGCTCACTCCAAGACTATTATAGTTGAAACGAACAGAGCTCCTCCCGAACATTTCGACGTTCTAAGGTTGCCTTGCGAAAGGCGGCCCAAGTCGAAATTTCTCTCGATTTAGGAGCATAGGAAAGAAGAGATGGCGACGATGGAAAAAGTTCCGATGCTGGCAGAAGGCTATGAGACGCTGTTCGCGGATCTCAAGGCGCTGCGCGAGGAACGGCCTAAGATTGTGGACGCAATCGAGGAAGCACGCGCGCATGGCGATTTATCGGAAAACGCCGAATATCACGCTGCGAAAGAGCGCCAGGGGCAGGTCGAAGCGCAAATCGCTGACTTGGAAGACAAGGTTAGCCGCGCGCAGATCATCGATCCAACGACGCTGTCCGGCGATAAGATCGTGTTCGGTGCGACCGTTACTTTGCTCGATGATGATGACAAGCCGATCAAATATCAGATCGTTGGTCAGACAGAGGCGGATGCAGCACAGGGCCGCATTTCTTACAGCTCGCCCATTGCCCGCGCGCTGATTGGCAAGAGCAAAGGCGACGAGATCGAAGTCACCGTGCCATCTGGCGACAAGTTTTACCTCGTCGACAAGATCGAGTTCGTTTGATTTCTTGAATGCCAGGGGCGGGAGAGATTCCGCCCGTTGGTGCCGCGGATTACCGGCTCAATTTTCTGGATCGAGCAGCTTGTGCAGCGGCACAATCACATATTTCATCTCGGCATCGTCAACCGTGCGCTGGGCATTGCCGCGCCATGCGTCTTCAGCCGCTTCATAGTCGCTGTAGACACCAGCAACATGCAGACTTTCAGGGTCTTGAAATTCGTATGAGCGGGGGTCTTTTACCTTGCCGCCCATGACGAGATGGAGCTGCTGCTTTACTGCTTGTTCGGACATAGACTGTTCCTGTGCGCTGTATTGTGGAGCGGCGGTGCCACTTGATGGAAATTCTCTTAGCTCAGCCTAGCGCCGTGGCAAGTGCGAAGCTGCGCTTAGTTGTCGAAGTAGGAGGCCGCGAGCGATCAGCTATTGCCTTTGATATTGCCTGTGGTCTGGGCCTTGGCTTTATCAATCATTTTAAGGCCTTGAGCGATTGCAGCTTCGGCCAGCAAAGCGGCGACAATATTGGGTTTCTTCTTGGGCGGGCTGGCAGCGGCAACCGCCTTTTTCTTGCCGCGCGATCCGAAAATCAGACCTATTGCCAAAGCTCCACCAAGAAAGGCGAGGGGGTGTTTGCCCACAAAACTTGCCGCTTCTTCTGCAGCCTCTTTCGCCTCGGTGGCAAAGTCACGCTCGGCAATGCGGCGCTTGCCTTCAGCTACTTTATCTTTGAGAATGAGGCGCTTCTCTTCGACGGTCATGCGCTTTCCTCCGCTTTCTCGTCTATCGTTTCGATCTCTTCGGCGGCATTCGTATCGTCTTTTTCACCAAGCTGCTCGCTCAATTTTTCAAACAAGGCCTGAATGGGTTCTCGCGCCAACCATAGGATCACAGCGCCAGCCAGCGCCGCGATATAGCCCTTGTTATTGTCGGCTGCTTCGCCCGCAGCCTTTAGCGCATCGCTGCTTTTGCCCGAGACCTGTTCGCTTGCGCGATCTTTCAATTGTTTGGGAGAGGCAAGCGCACGCACCTGCTCGACATCAGCCTCAATCAGCGCGCGCGCTGCATCGCGGTGCGCCTTGTCCTCGCGCAATTGTCGCTTGATGCTGGTCATGGGTCCGCCTTTGCAAAGGCTTGGGTCACATCACGGATTTTGGAGCGAATAATCAATCCGAAGATGATGGTGAGCAGCAGCAACACGCCGACCACAATACCGGTCGCAGTCCATCCGCCGACCATTGGGGCGAGGGCAAATATTGCGCCGACCACCAGCGCGATGAGCATCAAATGCACGAAACCCAGCGCGAATATTGCCAGAATTACGACCGACTTCCCGCGATCCGCAGCGAAGGACAGCCGCGTTTTCTGGAAAGCCAGTTCCGCCTCGGCATAGGTCTTGCCATCTTCGACGAGCGTCGCGAGTTCTTCCTTGATCGCAGCTGAGGACAAAGGCGCGTCCTCAACGGCTTCACCCGTTACAGGATCAACCGCAGCGCCATCATCCTGCGCTATGCCGTCAGCCGCCATCAAATCCCCCTAATGCGGTGGTAAAGCAGCGACTAGTCGCGCGAACGGAAGAGACGGGCGAGCAGGAAGCCTGCAACCGCTGCTACACCGATTGCGACGCCGGGGCTCTTGCGCACCATTTCACGCGCATCTTCGCCAATTTCTTCAACGCTTTTGGCCTCAAGTTTGGCGGAGGCTTCTTGCAATGTGCGCGACGCCTTGCGCGCATAGTCGCCATATTCCTCGCCAAAACGTTCGTCGATGGAGGCGGCAGTGTCAGCAACCACAGTGCCGAGCGACGCCATTGCATCGCTGGCCTTGGCCTTGCCTTCAACCGCCAGTTCGCCAGCTTTTTCTTTCGCTTCGCCGCCATAACGCTTGGCGTCGTCCATCAATTCAGCGCCTTTGCCGTCCTTAAACGCGGCAGCGCCTGATTTGGCTTCTTCAAGAGCGGAATTGAACCGGCCCTTCGCACCTGACGCGGCTTCAGTCGTTTCGTCGAGAATTTCAGCGGTTTTGTCTGCTTCGGCTTTAGCCATGATCGGTCCTCCAATTGGATGTGTATATCAGCGGTTTGGCTGCGTATACATTTTCTAGAGCGCTTATTGGCTCTTTCATGCTGCAACGCAACTTGCGCCATGACAATTGGGCGCATATGCCGCGCCCTATGTCACAAAAACGGCACCCTCAATATGGGTGGTGTCTTAGCCAATTACAACACCTAGAATAACCGGAGCACATTATGACCGCTATTATCGATCTGCATGGTCGTGAAATTCTTGATAGCCGCGGCAATCCCACTGTTGAGGTTGATGTGCTGCTGGAAGATGGCAGCTTTGGACGCGCTGCAGTGCCGTCGGGCGCGTCTACCGGCGCTTACGAAGCAGTCGAGCTGCGCGATGGAGACAAAGCGCGCTACAAGGGCAAGGGCGTTTTGAAAGCGGTTGATGCCGTCAATGGCGAAATTGCTGATCTGGTGACGGGCCTTGATGCAGAAGATCAACGCGACATTGATCTGGCGGTGATTGACCTTGATGGCACCGATAACAAGAGCCGGCTCGGCGCGAACGCGATCCTTGGCACCAGCCTAGCCGTAGCAAAAGCGGCTGCGAATGCGCGCGGATTGCCGCTCTATTCCTATCTCGGCGGGGTGGCAGCGCACGTTTTGCCCGTTCCGATGATGAACATCATCAATGGCGGCGAGCACGCGGACAATCCGATTGATATTCAGGAATTCATGGTGATGCCAGTGGGTGCCGACAGTCTCGCAGAAGCGGTGCGCTGGGGTTCTGAAATCTTCCACACGCTGAAATCAGGCCTACACGCGAAGGGATTGGCGACCTCTGTTGGGGACGAGGGCGGATTTGCACCTGATCTGGCCAGTACGCGCGATGCACTCGACTTTATCATGGCCTCTATCGAGCAGGCTGGCTTTAAGCCGGGCAATGATGTTGTGCTCGCACTCGATTGCGCTGCGACAGAATTTTACCGCGATGGAAAATATGAAATCTCGGGCGAGAAGCTGTCGCTTAACGGTTCTGAAATGGCGGATTACCTCGCCAAATTGTGCGTTGATTACCCCATCCGTTCGATTGAGGATGGCATGGATGAGGATGATTTCGAAGGCTGGGCGGCGCTGACCGACAAGGTTGGCGATAGTGTCCAATTGGTCGGCGATGATCTCTTCGTCACCAATCCAGAGCGTTTGGCGATGGGCATTGAGAAGGGCCTTGCCAATTCATTGCTGGTCAAATTCAACCAGATTGGCACGCTGACCGAAACGCTTGAGGCGGTCGATATGGCGCACCGCGCTGGCTACACTTCGGTGATGAGCCACCGTTCGGGTGAGACTGAGGATGCAACGATTGCCGATCTGGCGGTTGCGACCAATTGCGGGCAGATCAAGACTGGCTCGCTCGCGCGCTCTGACCGTTTGGCGAAATACAATCAGCTGATCCGGATAGAAGAGGAATTGGGCGCCAGCGCGCATTATGCTGGAGCTGCATGCTTCGGCTGATTGCGGAAGCCTTGCACGCTAGCTTGCACTAGCCAAAGCTGAGGTTTTCGGCATTTTCTTGCGGTTGCTGCAGACTTGTCTCTCCCATAGGGGCGAGGAGCTTGTCCTTGCCGTCCACTAATCCTGCGACTTCGGCAAAATAGATCTCCATCCGCTCAAGCCCGAGAGGTGAGAGCTTGACCAGAACCCGCCGCTGGTCGGTCGGGTCATTGAAGCGTTCGACCAGCCCTTGTTCTTGCAAGACGCCGAGCCAGCGCAATCCCGTTGTCGCAGGGGCGGCTGAGCCGATACATGCACTGGATACCGAAACTTCGTGGCCCTCTCCTGTCGCGATATAGAGGTCGAGCAGGATGTCCCACGCCGGTTCACCAAGTAAATGCGCATTGCCCAATATAGCCTCACGCTTGCGGCGGTCAGCATAGGTGCGCTTGGCCAGTTGCAGGAAGGTGCGCCGAAGCTCCTCATGAGTAAGCGACATCACACCGCTCTGGCCATTCTCACGGCCATTTCGCAGGCCGTCGGCCAAAGCTGAAAGCTGATCGGCAATTGCTATGAGTTCGCCACTCTTAGTAGATTCTACTGAGTTGCTCATCTAAGCCGCCAACGCCACAAGGGCACGGCAATGGAGATGCTGTTTAGTCAACGTCTTCTCCGTCCAATAGAGGAGCGCTCAAACAATCTTGGAGTACGCCCCATTGGGAATATTCAATATCATCCGCCCACGTGCTTGTCTTTACGGATGAATACTTAGACGACTATTTTCTCTTTAGTTGAATCGACTTATATCACCCAATACATCGCGGCGCAGATGCACAATCGCAGCGTCCAAATGGGCGGCGGCAATATGCGCGCCCATCTTGTCGAGCTCATCCAGTTGCGCCTCTAGGATCATAATGATCGGAGCGTATCCTGCGACAATATGCGGAGCTGGAGGGGGCACTGATGTTCCTGTCTTGCTTGCGGCAAAGATTTTTCCGCCGCTTATCCTTGGGCAATTCTAACGCCAGCATCACAAGGATTTTACCCTGACCCCATGCGGAAAAATGCGCGGGCGAAACCCCCTAGCTGTGCACCACAAGCGGTAACCAAAACGCGCAATGCACATTGGGCTGGCAATTGCCGATGAGGCCCCTAGACTTGGCGCAGGGGAGAGAACGGAATGGGAAGTTTTCCTGCAGCAGCGGCTGAAGTTGACGCGACCTTCTTGAGCGCGATTTTGGGCGAACAAATTGTGTCCGTCCGCCACCAAGCGATCGGCAATGGGC
>CALLIO010000307.1 GCA_938009055.1 uncultured Altererythrobacter sp. | reverse complement strand
GCCAGCGCCGTGTCGCAAGCCGCGCGCGAGGCAGGCTATATTTTTGCCAGCGCTGAAGTCCCGCCGCAATCGGTTAAGATCGGTGTAGTCTCCGTCAACCTTGATCCCGGATCGATTGATGCGGTGCGGATCATCGGTTCTGACAACACACGCTTGCGCTCCATTCTCGAAGAGCTGGTCGATCAAGACGCAAAAGAAGCCTTGATTGAGCGGCAATTGCTGCTCGCTGGTGATCTGGCGGGTGTGCGGATCACCGACACGCAATTTGCCCGCGAAGAAGGCCAAGGCGTGCTGATCGTTACGGTGAAAGAAGACCGCATTCGGGGCCGCGCCACAATCGACAATTACGGTCCGGCAACTTTGGGGCCGATCCGCGCACGTTTGAGTTACCGTTTGGCTGGCTTGCTCAGCGATGACGATGTGTTTTCCGCCAGCATCACCAATACGGCGCTTCAGCCAGATGAGCTGACCTATGTGCGTATCCGTTATGCCAAGACGCTCGACGCAGGCAGCACAGTGATCGGATTTTCTGGTGCAGCTGGCCGCACAATGTCGGGCGGGCGGCTTAGCGATCTTAGATATCGCGGGCGCAATCGCTACGCCTCGCTCTTTGCCAATCAAGCGCTTGTGCGCAGCAATGACCTCAATCTGTGGCTCAATGCCGAGCTCGCCTATCGCCAAGTGCTGCAGTCACAAGATGGCATCGGCTTTCAAGATGACCGGATCACCACGGCGTCGCTCGGATTTTCAGGCAATGCGGATATCGGCATCGGTAGAGTGTTTGGCGGGGTTAATGTCACCCAAGGGCTAGGTATATTGGGCGCGAGCGAGATGGGCGATCCGATGAATTCGCGCGGCAATGCGGATGCGACCTTCACCAAGGCCAATGCCTGGGTCAATACGATCATCGATATCGGCAATACCTTCGGCCTTAGGCTTGCGGCCAATGGCCAGATTGCCTCTGATCCCTTGCTTGCGTCAGAAGAGATTGGCCTTGGCGGAGCGTATTTCGGGCGCGGCTATGACTTTAGCGAGAATTACGGCGATGAAGGCATCATCGGTCTTGCTGAGTTTCGTATGGGCTTCAATGATGTGACCGACTGGCTCGATTGGTTGCAATTCTACAGCTTTGTCGATGGCGGCTATGTCAATCACATTGGCGATGGGTTCAACGACGGAACGCTTAGCTCAGCGGGCGGCGGCCTGCGCGCGCAGATCGGCAAATTTGATTTGGGCGCACAAGTGGCAGCCCCTTTGACCGACGATCGTTTCGAAAGCGGCGACAAATCACCCAAGGTCAATATGCAAGTGGGTGTTCGCTTTTAAGCCTTCGCCACAGCAGCGCGTTTGAAGGCCAAAGTGCTCAAGGCGAGGGCTGTAAGAGCAAAGCCGATAGCGATAGCGACGTTGCCGCTCCATCCCGCTCTTTCATAAGCCGCCGTGGCCATGGTGCTGGCGATGCCGCCTCCGGTAAACATGATGACCACATAGACTGTCATCAGCCTTGTGCGGATTGCTGGTTCAAGGCGGAGGATCGTCATCCGGCCTGATACATCGATAACAGGCCCTGCAACCGTGTTCATCACAATCGGGATGAGCAGCAAGGCGAGCGAATTTCCGAAGGCAAGAAGCAGCGCAGCTGCAGCCACTTGCACAATCGTAAGGAGCATCCGTGCGCGCTCTGGCCCGACCTTGTCGACCCACATACCAAGCCACGGCGTGGAAACCATCGAAAGACCAGCTGTAAAAGCCAGATAACCAACCACATCCACGCTGTAACCCATCTCGTCGCTAGGCAGATGCAGACCAAGCCCAAGCCAGATCGCAATGAACATGCCGAAATTGAGCGCTTGGATGCAACCTGACAGCACGGCTTCGGGATGCTGCTTGACCAAGGGAGCGAGCGAGACAAGCAATTTGCTATAGGGTTGGGGCGGCGGTTCATCGGGCGCAGGCGGGGCCTTGCCGCGCATCAAAAAACGCAATGCGAAGACCAAAACAAGCATCAAGCCGCAGGCGAGGTAATAGACCACCTGCCAGCCGATATATTCTGCGATCACGCCGGCTCCCACCCGGGCATAGAGAATGCCGAACAATATACCCGCTGTTAGAAGGGCGGTCACACGGCCCAATTCCTCTGGCGCTGTGCGCTTTGATGCATAGGCGGGGAGAAGATAGGGCGCGACGGTCATAGCACCGAGCACCGTCGAAGCGGCGGTAAAGATCACAAAACTGCTCGCCGTCGCCATGGCAAAAAGGCAAGCGGCTTGAAGGGCGGAGAAGACCAGCACCAAAGTCCGGTTGCCAAAGCGATCGCCCAATGGCAGCAAGAATAGAATCCCCACTGCCAGCGCAACTTGATTGAGTGCGGGCACAATTCCAATCTCTGCCGGGCCAATGCGGAAATGATCGGCAGCCTCGGTAACAATGGGATGGATGTAATAAGCATTCGCCACCGTCAGTCCTATGACGATGGCAAGCGCATATTCTTCAAACCGCGAGAGCGGCGCGTTTTGGGTTGTCTCGGTCAGCTGAGGAACCCTGCCGTGCGAGCTGTGTCGATAACGCCTTGGGTAAGTTCAGTCGGGCGATCTTCCTGACAGAAATGCCCGCATACGCTGAGCATTGCGTGCGGCTGGCCTTTGGCGCCTGCGATACGCTCGATCAGAAAGGGCGCAAGACCGCCGGTGACCGGATCATCCTCGCCAAACAGGGTGAGGAACGGTTTGTCGTAATTCGCGAGGCCTTCCCAAGCCTTCTTGTTTTCTTCGATGCCGGCCATGCCATCTTCGACAGGCACCAACGCTGGGAATGCGCGCGCACCCGCTTTCGAGGGTTCATCATGGTAGGGCGCATTGTAAGCGGCAATCTCCAATGCGCTGCGCTCTGTTTGGGTTGCACGGTCAATCACCGCTCCGATGTCAAAATCGGGACTGGTCTTGGCAAATTCGCGCCACGCCAGAAATGCGGGCGACGGTGTGCCGCCTGTTGGCAAGAAGGTATTGCTCGCCACCACGCAGGCAAAACCATCGGGGTTGGTGCCGACCATGTTGAGGCCAAGCAAGCCGCCCCAATCCTGACAAAACAGCGCGGCTGGCTGCGGTACCACTGCCGCGCGCCATTGGGTCAGCCAGTCGACATGCCGGGCATAGGTGTAAAAACCAATGTCATCAGGTTTGTCGCTCTTCCCAAAACCAATAAGGTCGGGCGCAAGCACACGGAAACCGGCATCGAGCAAGGGTGCGATCATCTTGCGATATAGGAAACTCCAGCTAGGCTCGCCGTGAAAGAGCAAGACAGGCGGTGCGTCCTTTGGCCCCTCGTCGATATAGTGCATGCGGCCCTTATGGCCCTCTCCCAAGTCGATTGCGGCCCAGTTTTCCGCGAAAGCAAAATCGGGAATATTGGTGAAACGCGCGGGGTCATAGCTGAGCACTTGCATCGGATTCAGTCTCCTATTTGCAACTGACCTAACACACAGGGCGGCGGCGTCTAGCACCCCTATTCGCAAATCTATCAAATGGGCTAGGTGGACTTGGCTAACCTTGTTGGGCATTGCCTGTTGGCAAAATAACAAGGACAGCTTTCAAGCCCATGCAACTCGACACAGAAGAACTCACCGAAATCCGCCGCGCCGTGCGAGCGCTTTGCGAAGAGTTTCCCGGCGAATATTGGCGGGAGAAAGACCGGACGCGCGACTATCCCGGGGAATTCGTTGATGCGCTGACCAAATCGGGCTTTCTTGCTGCCCTCATTCCGGAAGAGTTTGGCGGCAGCGGGCTGAAGCTTGATGCGGCCTGCGTCATCATGGAAGAAATTCAGGCCAGCGGATGCAATGGCGGTGCAGCCCATGCGCAGATGTATATTATGAACACGCTACTGCGTTATGGCTCTGATGAGCAAAAGGCCGAGTATCTCCCAAAAATTGCCAATGGTGAATTGCGCCTTCAAGCCTTTGGCGTGTCCGAGCCGACCAGCGGGACCGATACGCTCTCGCTAAAAACCCGCGCTGTGCGCGATGGGGATGAGTATGTGGTCAACGGTCAGAAGATATGGACCAGCCGCGCTGAACATTCTGATCTGATGATGCTGCTTGCGCGCACAACCCCGCGCGAGGAAGTGCAAAAGAAAACGGACGGTCTTTCGATCTTCCTTGTCGATATGCGCGAGGCGCTGAAGGCAGGTATGACAATCAAGCCGATCCGCACAATGATGAACCATTCGACCACAGAGGTGTTCTTTGACGAAATGCGTATCCCGGCCAGCGCGCTGATTGGCGAGGAAGGCAAGGGCTTTCGCTATATCCTATCCGGCATGAATGCTGAGCGCGTGCTGATTGCAGCAGAGTGTATTGGCGATGCGAAGTGGTTTATCGAAAAGGCAACCGACTACGCCAATGGCCGCGAGGTCTTCGCAGGACCCATCGGCAAGAACCAAGGCGTACAATTTCCGATTGCGCGCGCCTATGCACAAACATGCGCTGCTGAGCTGATGGTGCGCCATGCGGCCTCTGTCTATGACGAAGGCGGCAACGCTGGGGCAGAGGCGAATATGGCCAAATTGCTCGCTTCAGAAGCCAGCTGGGAAGCAGCCGACATGTGCGTGCAAACGCATGGTGGTTTCGGGTTTGCCGAGGAATATGATGTTGAGCGCAAGTTCCGCGAAGCACGGCTCTACACCGTCGCTCCGATCTCGACCAATTTGATCCTGTCCTATCTCGCTGAGCATGTTTTGGGACTGCCGCGCAGCTATTAGACAACTTCTTTTATGACGTTTTGAAGAAAGTGCTTGCACCGGCGAATCAACTGTGATTCTAAGGGGGTATGGAGCGCGTTCGTTCACTCAACAAAATGCTTTCGAGCTTGTCGCCTGATCAGGCGAAGCAGGGCTTGGCATTGATCGCGCTGCTTATCCTTGCCGCTCTTGCAATCGCGGGGCCAACGGGGCTTCTAGCATGGAATGAAAGCGCCAGCCTTCTCGAAGAGCGAGAGGCACGGATCGCTGCGCTCAATGATAAGCGCGATGAGCTTAAGCACCGAGTTGATCTGCTGGCACTTGATGGATCAGACGCTGATCTGGCCGGCGAATTGATCCGCCAGAACCTCAATGTCGTCCATCCCGATGAAATGGTTTTCACGCTCGAGAGCGAATAGGAACCAATTTCACAATCAGGTATTTCGTATGCAGAGCGCTCTTGGGGCGTTGCGTCCCCATTGCGCATGGTCCTATAGGGAGCGCGGCCTCAACTCTCCCCAGGGGCTATAAAGATATACGAGGATTCCGGCTTGGCCAAATCACCCAAGGCTTCACCCAAAGCGTCCAAGAAGACGCCCGCCAAGGTGCGCAAGAGCGCAGCGGCGGCGTCTGAAGAATTTGCGCTGCACTCTCTGCAAGAAGCGCATGAGAAAGCTGGCGCATACAAAGCTACTGAAGATGAGATGATGGCATTGTATGAGCAGATGCTGCTTATCCGCCGTTTCGAGGAAAAGGCTGGTCAGCTCTATGGTCTCGGCCTGATTGGTGGTTTCTGCCACCTATATATCGGTCAGGAAGCGGTTGCGATTGGCCTGCAAAGCGCGCTCGATAATGAACGTGACAGCGTGATTACCGGCTATCGCGATCACGGCCATATGCTCGCCTATGGAATTGACCCCAATGTCATCATGGCTGAGCTGACCGGGCGCGCTGCTGGTATTTCCAAGGGTAAGGGCGGCTCTATGCACATGTTCAGTACCGAGCATAAGTTTTACGGCGGCCACGGTATTGTCGGCGCGCAGGTTGCGCTGGGCGGCGGATTGGCGCTGGCACACAAATACAAAGAAGATGGCGGCCTGTGCCTTGCTTACTTTGGTGATGGCGCGGCGAACCAGGGGCAAGTCTACGAGACTTTCAACATGGCAGCCTTGTGGAATTTGCCGATCGTCTTTGTGGTTGAGAACAACCAATACGCAATGGGTACGGCCGTCACGCGCTCTTCTGCTGAAACCGAATTCTATCGTCGCGGCACAGCATTCCGCATTCCGGGCATGGATGTGAACGGCATGGATGCACTCGAAGTGCGCGGCGCGGCTGAAATCGCCTTCAAACACGTTCGCGAAGGCAATGGCCCTGTGCTGATGGAGTGCAACACTTATCGCTATCGCGGGCATTCCATGTCTGATCCGGCCAAATATCGCACCCGCGAAGAAGTGCAGGAAAAGCGCGATACGCAAGATCCGATTGAGGGAATGAAGAAGCTCCTGCTCAAAAAGGGTAAGAGCGAGGATGAGTTGAAAGCGCTCGACAAAGCGATCCGTGCGCGGGTTGCTGCCTCGGCCGATTTTGCCGAAACCTCACCCGAGCCTGAGCCTTCCGAGCTCTACACCGAAGTTTTGGTGGAGGAGTATTGAGCCATGGGTATTGAACTCAAAATGCCAGCGCTTTCCCCAACAATGGAAGAAGGCACGCTCGCCAAATGGCTAAAAGCCGAAGGCGATACGATTGAGCCAGGCGATATTATTGCCGAGATTGAAACCGACAAAGCGACAATGGAATTCGAAGCGATTGATGAAGGCACTTTGGGCCAGATTCTAATCGCTGAGGGAACAGAGAATGTCGCTGTTGGCACAGTGATCGCTATGCTCGACGGAGAAGGTGAAGAGGCAAGCACGCCAGCGCCCGCTCCTGTTGCTGAGGCGGCTCCGGTGCCCGTACCGGCACCAGCTGTTGCTGCTCCCCCGAAATCGGAGCCAAAATCCGATCCGGCCATTCCAGAAGGCACAAGCTTTACCAGCACACAGGTGCGCGAAGCTTTACGTGATGCCATGGCTGAAGAAATGCGCCGCGATGACCGCGTGTTC
>CALLIO010000306.1 GCA_938009055.1 uncultured Altererythrobacter sp. | reverse complement strand
TACCCAGTTGCTCTCGCTCCGAATATAATCCAGACAATTCAATGCATTGAGAGGATTTCCGAAGCTGCCGGAACCATCCGCGCACATTGGAACTTGACAGCACACCGTACGCAGCGGGGCTGGCAAGTAAGATCATGAAGTTTATCATGAATTTGGTCTTGTCCACTTCTGTGCCAGTCGTGTGCCAATGGCTTTATCGACTGTGCCAGAGTGTGCTGAATTCACTTAGCACATTGAATTTCTTTCCTAATTTTTCGGTTTCCTACACCCTATTGCTCGTGCCAGAGTGGCACTCGCTTTTCCGAAGAGTGAACCAGATTCTTTTTAGCAAAAGGAACTTGGATTCATGCAAAGACATCATCGTTTTGTGACCTATGTCACGCCTCTCATTGCCGAGTGGATTAAAGCTCAGGCCGATGAGCGGCGGGTAAGTTCAAGCATCGTGATTGGCGATTGCATTTTTGATGCCTGGCAGCGTGACACGGAAGCCGATTTGAGGATGCCAGCGACCGATCCGGTTCGCCAGAACATCTTCATCACCGTAGCTTTAGATGCGCTGCTTACGCACCATTCTGTGCCCAATCTGCGCGAGCAGACTGTCGCGGCCTATCAGCTCCGGCTGGAGCGTTTGGGGCTCGTTGCGCCGCGCCCGCAAGGGGGCCACGATGAAGCATAATCTCGTCAACTTCACTCGTGGAAGCCAGCTGCTTGGGCACTTTGGTTTCATGTTTGCAGCCGGGCTCAAAGGCCCGCTGATCATCACCCTGCTTGTCATTCTAGGACTGATCTATTGGGAGGTTACAAGCGGCCTCAGTGACCACCAAACCTACCTTGTCTGGATGCATATCTATTCGTCCTTCTTCGCGTTCATGGAGTTCGATCCCGACAAGCTTGTGAACCTCACCTTGGCTGATGGAAGCATGGTCGCGTTCCCGCTCAGCGTAGTGACAGAATACCCACCCATGAAGGAGGCAATGACCGCATTTGAGAGGGCGGTTGAGGCTGCGCTTGTCGCATCGGCTTGGGGCCTTGTGCCAGCCTTCATTGCCTTTTGGTGGGTTGCTGAACACTTCGGTTGGCGCTCCAAGCAAAGGAAGCATGTGCGCGGCGCATCGCTTGCAAGCCTTGCTGAACTGGAAGGCGAAATCGACGATCACAATCGCCATGAACGCGCCCGCGAATATGGCAGCAATTTGGGATGGAGGTGGCGGCTTGCAGGCAGCAGCGCGCTAGCTTCAGCCGGTCTCTATAGCCCCGCGCACCTTGCAGGTGTGAGCTGGCCCTGGCGTAAAGAGCAAAGCCACACCATGCTGGTCGGAACAACCGGCACGGGCAAGACCGTGGCTCTTTTCGAGCTTTTGTCCGAGATCAGGCAGAGGGGGGAACGCGCAGTCATTTTTGATCTGACCGGCGCCTTTATCGAAACCTTCTTCGATCCCGAACGCGATATCATTTTGAACCCATTGGATACACGCTGCCCAAGCTGGAGCGTCTTCGATGATTGCACATCGCGCGCGGAGTTTCATGCAGCAGCGGAGTCGCTTGTGCCCCATGATGGAGGCGGCTCGGAACAGTTTTGGGTGCTCGCTGCGCGAACCCTATTTGTTGAAACATGTATCAAGCTGAAAGAAGCAGGGCGCGGGACCAATGCCGCGCTTGCCGATGAATTGATGAATGCAGATCTCTCGGATCTGCACCGCCTGGTAGAGGACACAATGGCTGGACCGATCAGCACGCCGGCCGCTGCTCGCATGGCCGAATCGGTCCGCGCCGTCTTCAATGTGAACGCAAAAGCGATGCAAATGCTGCCTCAATCAGGGGACGCTTTTTCGGTGCGGCAGTGGGTGACTGGCGAAGGAAAGCTGGGCTCCTTTCTGTTCCTATCCGCGCGCTATGTAGACATGAGCGTGCTCTCACAATTGCTGACGCTGTGGCTTGATACAGCGATCAACACGCTGATGACGGGTCGCCGGACGCGTGATCTGCAACTGTGGTTTCTGATCGATGAGCTAGGCGCGCTTCACCGCCTGCCGTCGCTCGAAAAAGGTCTGCAGACTGCGCGCAATTTTGGCGGTGCTATCGTGACGGGTGTCCATACCTTCGCGAAGCTCAAGGAGGTCTACGGCGAGAACATGGCAATGACCTTGTCGTCACTTGCCAGGACCAAACTCATCCTTGCCACTGCCGATCGAGAGACCGCCACATGGTGCTCCGACATTATCGGCCACCGCGAGGTTCGCGAGATGGAAGAAGGGTACAGCTATGGCTACAACAATGCGCGCGATGCGGTCAGTCTGACGCCGCGTCGGCAGGTGGTTCCGCTGCTTTTGCCTGATGAGTTTATGGGCCTTCCAAGCCTTGAGGGCTTCATCAAGTTCCCTGATGGTTTTCCGGCGGCGCCTGTCTCTTTGCAACCCCGAGATTGGCCGCGCCGGGTCGAAGGTTTTATCCCGTGCGAGGATGCCAAAGGACCAACGTCAAAGGCAAAGGCTGAAACTCTCAAGGAAGGCGAGGAGACTTCCAAGGTTACGGCGATTAAGGGCGGAGAGGAAGGAGAAGACGGCGGCGATCCGCGCAAGATGAAGGAAGCCACGGATCGCAAGCGTGAGCCAGCGAAGCGTCCCAAAGCGCAGTCTCGCGCGCGCGACAAGAAGGTAAAGACTGACAAGCGAGAACGTTCGGAGTCTCGCTCTAAGACAAGCCTCAAACAAGCTGTTGAAGCCTCGCTCAAAAGCGAAAGAGCAGCCTCTTTAGGCAAAGTACAAGGCGAGCTTCCGCTTAGGGAGCAGCAAGTCGATGAGCGTGAATCAAACGTTCTGAAGAAGCCTTCGCCTCGCACTGATCGGCCCGATCCTGACGCCGCGCAGCGTGAAGGTGAGCAACGAGCAAAGACGGATAAGACGCTTCAAGAAGAGCAGCAGCGCTCGCTCTTGGGCGGCGCGGCACGCGAAGAATATGATCACGATCTCGGCGACTTCGACGCTGAGATGTGATTGCGATGATCGGGGAGGACAGAGGGACTTGAATTGTGTGAGGCCTGCCCATGCTCTCCGTTGCCAATGTCCGCTCGTCCTCCGCAGCGG
>CALLIO010000305.1 GCA_938009055.1 uncultured Altererythrobacter sp. | reverse complement strand
GACGCTGTGACAGAGCCGCCTGGCGAATTGACCCGCACTACAAGGCCAGCCAGATCACCCTCTAGCGCATCATCCAGCAGTTCAGCGATCCTATCACCGCCCGCTGTGCCGGGACCAGCATATCCGTCCACAATCTCGCCAGCGACGGTAACGATGCCAATAGCCTCGCCCGATGTGTCGGGCGCATTATCAGCAACCCAAGGTCCCAATTCGGTCGCGGGGAATGTGCCGGGCGCATCGTCCCAATCCTCATCACCAACAAGTTCGGCAACCCGCTCGCCCCATTCAATCTGCGTGCCGATTTTGTCGACCAGACCTGCTGCTAACGCAGCCTCGGCCAGATCGCCGCCCGATGCCTCCACCCAGCTCACCGGATCATCAACAATCATGTCGAGCTTGATCGCAGGGCGCGCCTTGGTCACATGCGCTTGCCATTCTTCCCACAATGCGCCGTAGAGCGCAGAATAATTCTCGCGCGCAGCATCGGACATGGTTGAGCGGGTGTAGGGCTCAACCGCGGATTTATATGTGCCCACGCGATAAACTTTCGCATCGATTTTCAACTTTTCGATCAGGTCGGCATAGTAGAGCCGTTCGCCGCCTGGGCCCGCGATGATCGCACCTCCCAATGGGTCAACCCAAACCTCGCTGGCATGGGCAGCCAGCATGATACCCGGATCGCTGTAACCTAGCGCATAGGCGATCACGTCTTTTTCCGCTTTGCGAACCTTGTCGAGCGCTTCGCCTACTTCTTGCAGCTGGACTTGCCCGCCGCCCATGAAGTTCGAAAGATCAAGCGCGACAACTTGCACCCGATCATCCTCAGCAGCGGTTTCAAGCGCATGGACCAATTGGTGGACGGGATATTCACCAACGGGCGCTTCTTGGGAAAGCAGTGCCTCGATCGGATCGACGACTGCGCGTTCTTCCACCACGTAACCGCTTATGTCGAGCAGCAACGCACCGTCGCGCACTTGCCCTGGGTTGGGGCGGGCCGCCAGAATGGCGAAAAGGGTCATGAAGAAAAGCAGGAGGAACAATAGCGCCAGCGCGTCCTTAATTCCGACCAGCAAACGCCAAATCCGTCCTGCAAAGCTCATCACCAAAGTCCTTCAAGTCCTGAATGTTTCGTCCAACCTAGGGACTATTTCGCCAAGTTCCAACGGGGCTGGCGATAAACAAGGGGTTGAGCGTAGCATCTGGCTCGACTAAAGGCGTTGCTTTAATGACATCATCACAGACTTCGAGCGCCAGAAGCATTGTTTCTGGGCGCTATCCCGCTGGCCAATTGGCCTTTCCGCATCGCGATTTGCTGGGCATTGCGCAGCTTGAGCGGCACGAGATACTCTATCTGCTCGAAAGCGCGGAGCAATGGGTTGATCTTAATCGCCAATCGGCCAAGCATTCCGATGCTTTGGCGGGTCTGACGGTCATAAACGCTTTCTTCGAAAATTCGACGCGCACGCTGCTTAGCTTTGAGATTGCGGGCAAGCGCCTTGGCGCAGATGTGGTCAATATGCATGCGGCACAAAGCTCGGTGAAGAAGGGCGAGACGCTGATCGACACGGCGATAACGCTGAACGCGATGCGGGCCGATGCGATTGTGATCCGCCACGGTTCCTCTGGCGCGGTCGATCTGATTGCGAGCAAGGTTGATTGCCCCGTGCTCAATGCAGGCGACGGGCAGCATGAGCATCCGACGCAGGCTCTGCTCGATGCGCTTGCGCTGAGAAATGCGCTGAGGCAGCGCGGCGAGACGGGTGAAGACTTCACCGGAATGACCGTGACGATTTGCGGAGACATTTTGCACAGCCGCGTCGCGCGTTCGAACATCTTGTGCCTTCAGGCGCTTGGGGCAAGCGTGCGGCTATGCGCGCCGCCTGCGTTGATGCCAGCAGGCGTTGAGGCGATTGGGGCCGAACCCTTCACCGACTTTGATGCTGCGCTGAGTGGATCGGATGTGGTGATGATGCTGCGGCTCCAGACCGAGCGGATGGAGGGGCAATTTATTCCTTCAGCGCGCGAGTATCATCATCTCTACGGCCTGACGAAAGATCGGCTCGAAAGCGCCGCGCCCGATGCGCTGGTGATGCACCCGGGTCCGATGAACCGGGGGGTCGAGATCGATAGCGATGTCGCCGATATGCTCGACCGATCAATTATCACCGCACAGGTGGAGATGGGGGTCGCGATCCGCATGGCGGCGCTCGATATACTTACGCGGCGAAGGCGCAAGGTCGCTGGATGGGAGGATGAGGCATGAGCGCTTCTCTAACCATAAACAACGCAAAGCTGCTGACCGCCACAGGTATTGAGACCGGCGGTTTAAGGGCAGAGAACGGCGTCATCACCGACATTGGCGATGTCGCCAAAGCTGATGGGGCAATTGACGCAAAAGGTCAGCTGCTTGCGCCCGGCCTGATCGATTTTGGCGTCTTTGCCATCGACAAGCCGGCGTTCCACTTTGGCGGAATTACGCGCGCGGCGCTGATGCCGGATCAATCGCCCATTCTCGATTATCCTGCGCGGGTGAATTACATCGCGAAAAGCGGCAAGCCTGATCTTTGGGTGCATCCCTTGGCGGCCGCAACAGCGGGGCTTTCGGGCCGCGAGCTGGCCGAGATTGCACTGATGCGCGATGCGGGCGCGCGCGGCGTTGCAACCGGGCGGCAATGGATTGCAGATAGCGGCACCATGCTGCGATTGCTGCAATATGCGGCCATGCTTGATCTTGTCGTCGTCAGCCATGCAGAAGACAGCGGTATTGCTGGCGATGCAGTTGCAACAGCGGGCGAGATGGCAACGCGGCTTGGGCTGCCTAGCGCGCCGTCAGAGGCGGAAAGTCTTGCGATTGCGCGCGATATTGCGCTGGCTGAAATGACCGGCGCTCGGCTTCACTTGCGCCAAGTAACAACGGCTGCGGGTTTGCAGCTCGTGCGCGAGGCGAAATCCCGCGGTGTTAATGTAACCGCCGGGGTAACGCCTGCGCATTTCATGCTGTCCGATCTTGCCACAGCAGAATTTCGCACCTTCGCGCGCCTGTCCCCGCCATTGCGCAGCGAAGCTGACCGGCAAGCGGTGATCGCAGCCATTGGGGAAGGGGTGATCGACGTGATCGCCTCGGGCCATGATCCGCGCGGACCAGAGGATAAGCGCTTGCCCTTCGCCGATGCTGAAGCGGGGATGGCGGGCGCAGAGACTTTGCTGGCAATGTCATTGACGCTGGTGCGCGACAAAGTTCTGGCGATGGAGGAACTCTTCCAATTGCTCGCAGGCAATCCGGCCAAGCTTTTGGGCGTTAATGCTGGCGTGTTGGCAGTCGGCGCAGAGGCTGATTTGGCGGTCATTGATCCGGAAAAGCCGTGGGTGGTCGATAGCCGCAAGATGGCGGCGACCGCTGGCAATACGCCGTTTGATGGCGGGCCGACGCAGGGGCGTGTCACAGCTCTCTACAAAGGCGGCAAGGCCATCGCATCATAGCGTCATAGAGCTGGGCAAAAGAAAGCCCCCGGCAACACTTAGGTCGCCGAGGGCAGTCTCGCTGATATTTCTTGAGTGGCGCTTAGCGGGCAGCGATGCGAACGCCGCGATCCACGGCGCCAGGCAATTTGCGCGAGGCCGAATAGGCAAAGCAACCTTGGCCTTTGGCTTTCAAAGAGCTGCAAGCCGATTTCGCGCTGCTTTGCGCAAAGCCCGCTGCGGCAACGCGCCAATAGGTTTTGCCTTTAACGCGCGCTTCGGTGATGACCATGTCACGGCCTTTGAGCGTTGAATGGCGCTGTTGCAGTTTCTTCGATGCTGCTTCGGCAGTCGCGCGGCTGTTGTAGCTACCCAATTGGACGAGATGCGTGCCGTTGCTTTCGACCTTGGGCGTCGCGCTCGATGCAACCATGCGGCGCTGCGGAGTGCTTTGAGCAACACGTGGTGCCGGCTTGGGTGCCTTCTTGGCAGCGGCGCTGTAATTGGAAGGCAGGTTCTGCACGACCGGGTTCGAAACATAACGCGAGCTTGTCGAAGCGGCTGGCTTCGCAACGGGCGATCCGAACGCTGCTGCAAAGCGAACAGGTGGTTTTTCAACTGCTGCCTCAGCCGATGCGGCTGGAACAGGAATTGGTGCTGGCGCTGCTAAAACAGCTGGAGCAATCACTGGTGCCGTTGCGATTGCAGGAGCAGGTGCTCCAACCGCAGGCAATTCGCCATTGGCAGCCAATTGTGGTGCAGGCGCGCTTGCAGCAGCTTCTGCAACCATTTGATCGGTGTCTGAGAAATTGCTCAGCGCCAAACGCGTTGGCTGGCCCGAATCGCGCTTGGCTTTTACGCCAAGCAGGTTTGCGACGCGGGTTTGATAAGCTTCTGGACCAATGTCGGCAGCCCAGGAAGCAATACGTTCGTTGATCTGATCGGCTGGCACATCTTCTGCCGCCATCAACCTCGCTGCGCGCCAATTGCCTTGCAAAGCATAAGCGTAAGCGAGGTTCTGACGGACTTTGGCTGTGTTCTGACCACCGCGCAGGGCATTGCTCAGAATGTGTACGCCGCGTGCTGGCTCACCCGCAAGGGCATAGGCCAGACCCAGATCAGCTGGATCGATCACATCACGATATTCTTTCAAGGTTGCAAGAGCCACGCGGCCATTGCCGATCGCTGTTTCTGCAAGCGCATAGCTAAGAATGGTGCGAGCATCGGTGCTGCCCAATGTCATGGCGTCGCCGAAGCTTGTCGCAGCGGACTGAAAGCGGCCCGATTCCATGTAAGCAGCGCCCAGCATTGCGCGGTGGCTGCCATTGCGAGGCTCGGCCAGAACCGCAGCTTCTGCATGCGAAACCGCCTTGTCCGAATTGCCTTTGACCAGCGCTGATTGCGCTTTCTCAATGGACTTGCCCGCGAGCGGCGCAGCATTCGTGCTGCAACCGGTCAGTGCGACACCGGCAAGCGCGGTGGTGATGGCGAGGCCAATCATCGGCTTGTTGTTTGCGATCTTGCTCATTTTCAGGTCCCCTTGGGTCAACGAAAACTGTTCTTTAAAATTCACGATTTTTCGATCTTGGAAGCGAGCGCTTCGAGATCGGCGATTTCTGCGAGTTGGGCGTCGAGCGCTTCGGTCACCAAAGCTTGTGCGCTCACGCCTTTAATTGTCGCAGCGAGCCGCAAACGAAGATGCCGGTCTGCATCAAGACGCAGGGTGAAGGCTGCGCGCCGACCCTGCTCGATTGCCGAACGGCGGTTGTCTGCTTTTTTTGCGTTTGAAGGCTTCGCAGCTATGCTTTGAGCAATCTTGGACTGCTGGTCGCGGACAGGTGAGGATGCGTCCGCTTTGGCCTCAGCCTTTTTGGCGGGCGCAATCGGCACAACATCCGCGCTTGTCGCTTCGCTGTTTTCAGTATCTGCGCCCATGTCGTTCCAGCCTAGATCGTCGAGATCGGCTTCCTGCTGGGCCACGGCTGCGGCAGGTCCGACTTGCGGACGCATGGCAGGCTTGGCCCCGCCCTTACGCGCGAGCAAAGCTGGATTAAGAGAGGCGAAATTGGCGTCTGACATGGTGTGTTCCCAGGGCCCCTTACTGAGCGACCCGGCGGCCGAAACCACCTGCTGGACGGTTCATGCCTTGTGCTTGTGGCTGTGCGCCTGGCGCAGAAAACACAGTGCGACGGAAGTTCTTTTCAAGCCGGTCGGAGATGTATTTCCAAAGGGCTGTCACCTCAGCGCTCGAGCGGCTGTTCTCGTCCACTTCCATAACGGTGCGGCCATCGATCATCGAGGCTGCAAAGTCAGTGCGGTGGTGCAAAGTTACCGGAGCAACGGTGCCGTGCTGCGAGAGCGCAACGGCGGCTTCTGAAGTGATTTTCGCCTTGGGCGTTGCGCCATTGACGATGAAGATCAGTGGCTTTCCAGCACGCTCGCAAAGGTCAACCGTTGCACCCACGGCGCGCAGATCATGCGGGCTGGGGCGGGTTGGAACCACGATCAGTTCAGCCACACCAATCACCGACTGGATCGCCATAGTAATGGCAGGCGGCGTATCGATCACGGCAAGCTTAAAGCCTTGCTGGCGCAAAACCTGAAGATCACTGGCAAGCCGGGCGACGGTCGTTTGCGCAAAAGCAGGATATTCCGCTTCACGCTCGTTCCACCAATCAGCGAGCGATCCTTGTGGATCAATGTCAATCAACACAACCGGACCTGCTCCGGCGCGTTGTGCTTGGACAGCGAGGTGCCCTGACAAGGTTGTCTTGCCTGATCCACCCTTCTGCGATGCTAATGCTAGTACTCGCAACGCTCAGTCCCCCTAAGTTGACCAAATTAATGCCGTCGAAACGGCTCCTGACAGGGGGATCGCAGGATTGCCCTAATTTTAGGTTAATACCGGCTTTGGCATGAGAGGATGTTTCAGAGGTTCTTCCCTAACGCTGAATTAACTATAAGCTGCCATTTACGGGTAAGATATTGCTCAGCTGAGGGTCATATGCGACCTGCTAGAGCAAAGCTGAAATTTTTTGCAACTGTGATGCAAATCGAGGGAAGTGAATAATGAAACGCGCAAATTGGGCTCTTGGATTGATTGCGATGGCCGGAATGGTCGCCGCTGTTCCGGCGCTGGCCGATGTGAAAACCGGCGTCGATGCCTGGTCGCGGGGCGATTACAGCCGTGCGGTCACTGAATGGCAGGGGCCAGCAGCGCAAGGCGATGCGGATGCGCAATTCAATCTTGCTCAGGCGTACAGGCTCGGGCGCGGTGTTGAGGCTGATATTGATCGTGCGCGTGGACTTTACGCGCAGGCCGCTCAACAAGGCCATTTGAAAGCTGCTGACAATTACGGCCTGCTCTTGTTCCAACAAGGATCGCGCAAAGAAGCGATGCCTTATATCAACGATGCAGCCGGACGCGGTGATCCGCGCGCCCAATATGTCTTGGGTCTTGCGCATTTTAACGCCGATCATGCCGAAAAAGACTGGGTGCGGGCCTATGCCTTGCTGACTTTGGCGAATTCCGCCGGATTACCCCAAGCCTCGGGCGCGATCACCCAGATGGATGACTATATTCCCTATGCCCAGCGGCAAGAAGCGCAATTGCTCGCTCGCCAGTTGAAGCAGGAAAACGATGCACGGCGGGCCTCGCAGCTGGCAACGGTCGCTTTGGGCACAGGCACACCAAACACCGCAGTGCCATCGGCTGCCCGCGTGCCGCAGCCAATTATACCTGCTCCTGTTCCAGCCTCTACCCCCAGCAGAAGCGCGCCCGTTGTGGTGTCTACCTTGCCTGATCCTGCGCCAGCAGCTGTTACAGCGCCGAGCCCGACTATTGCCAATCCGACCCCCACACGCTCTAACCCGCCGCCAGCAGCTGCCCCAAGGCCGCGCCCGGCTGCCGCTTCACTTGCTGCAACCGGTGGCCCGTGGAAAGTGCAGCTTGGCGCCTTTGGTGTGCGCTCGAATGCTGATCGCTTGTGGAGCAAATTGTCAGGTAACAGCGCCTTGTCCGGTGCAAAGAAGGTTCTCGTACCCTCTGGCCGCGTGACCCGTTTGCAAGCCGGTGGCTTTGCCACTCGCGCCGCCGCGAACCGTGCATGTTCGCGGCTCAAGGCATCTGGCAACAGTTGTCTCGTTACCCGCTAGATCGCGCTTCGAAGCCATTCGTCGGCCCTGAAGACTGACTAGGCAGAATACGCCTTCCCATAGGATAATTGCCTGCTACCTTGCCGCCTCTATTGTTGAGGTGGGGGTAACATGAGCGACAATTTTGGCGCGAGCGCAGCTGAGCAAGCATCTGAAGAAGTGGGGTCGGATCTGGCTCCAGCCAAGTCGGCGGAACGGATATCCTCACTCGATTTCATCCGCGGCATTGCTGTTATGCTGATCCTTGCGGCCAACATCGTCGCTTTCGGTCAGCCCTTCAACGCCTATATGTTCCCCGAAGCCTTCCTAACCGAGCATGGCGAGGCTGAAGAATGGATGTGGGTTGGGCAATTCGTGCTGATCGATGGTAAGATGCGCGGACTGTTCACACTGCTTTTTGGTGCG
>CALLIO010000304.1 GCA_938009055.1 uncultured Altererythrobacter sp. | reverse complement strand
ACTGCGGCGCCAGATGTGGACTTGCTCATCACCATGCTTGTCGCGGGTTTCTTGCTTGTTGAGGCCGGTTAGCCCGCCATAATGCCGCTCGTTCAGCCGCCAGTCCTTGATCACGGGCAGCCAGAGAAGCCCAGCCTCTTCCAATGCCAGATTGAGCGTTTTGATCGCGCGCGTCTGCATCGAGGTGAAGCAGCGCGTTGGAATGACACCCTTTTCGCGCATCAAAGTGCCGGCAGCTTTTGCCTCGGCAACGCCCTTTTCCGTCAGATCAACGTCCCACCAACCGGTGAAACGGTTCTCCAAATTCCACTGGCTTTGGCCGTGGCGAACAAGAATGAGTTTGGGAATTGGTTGTCTCCGAACAGCTATTTGGATGTGCGATAGGCGAAGGGTGGATTGCCCTCAAGTAGCGAAGCGATAGGGCGAAAAAATCGGAGGGAGCGGGCGGCGTGGCTCTAAGACCAAGAGCACGGCGGATTAGCCACTCGCACCGTCTTTGGGAAGTGGTTTGCTGCCAGAATCGTCCAATTCGCGCGATTGGGATTTGCGGCGGCGCAAATTCTCGCGCAATTTCGCTGCCAGCCTTTCCTCTTTTGCCTGCTTGGGCGTAAGAGATTGTTTACCATGTTCAGCCATTGCCAAAGCCTAGCCCCTGGTGACACATAATCTCAAGGGCAAAGGGGCATGGGCAGGCAAAGCCTACGCTTGACAATTGGGGCCGCGTTCACGATAGGCGCGCCTCTTGAAAGGCGCCGCGGTAGCTCAGTGGTAGAGCGCACCCTTGGTAAGGGTGAGGCCGAGAGTTCAATTCTCTCTCGTGGCACCATTTTTCTAAGACTTAGCGTGCCTCAATACGCAAACTCCGAAAAACATGAAAAGCCAAGCGTGAGAAACGGGCGAGAATTGCCCACTCGCTTTTGTGCCACCGATCCAAATTGACAGCAAACAATCACTGCTGATTGGCCAATAGACTTGGCGGCGTAGCGATCTTCTTCGATCAATTCAGCTTTTGCTGAACTTCCAGTGCTTCTCTCGACTAGCCATCCTAGGAGCCCACATCGTTCGCGGGTGCTTGGGCCAATTCGGTCGTGCGGGCGCGCTCGTATGCCGCACCGAGCTTCAAAATTTCGTGATCTGCCCATTTGGCGCCGATGAAGCTAATTCCCACGGGCAATTTCTCGATTTGGCCCATCGGAACGGTCAAATGCGGGTATCCAGCAATCGCCGGAGGAGAGCCGAAGCCCATAGAACCGTTGAAATTGTCACCATTAATAAGATCGCTTACCCAGGCAGGCCCTCTGGTGGGCGCGACCAACGCCCGTACAGCATTGGCATCGAGCAAAGCGTCGATCGTCTCCTCACCAGCGATACGCAGGGCATTTCCCCTCGCCGCCTTGTAAGCGTCCTCATCCGTTGTCTGTTCAGCAAGCTCGAACAGATCCTGACCGAACCAGCGCATCTCGACATCGGCATGAGCTTTGTTGAATTCGATTAGATCGGCAAGACTTCGCGGCGGCTCGCTGCCGTCTTTGGCTTGCGGTAAAGACTGCAGATACCGACCCATTTCCTCGCGTAGCTCGAACATCAAGACCGTAAAACTGTCGCTGAACATGGAGCGATCGGGTTCAAACTCGATGTCGACGAGGATGGCGCCCGCCCTCTCAAGGTCGGCCAAGGCACTCTCGAAAGTTGCGCGCAAATCCTCGCGATTGCCGATTTGGTTGCGCATCACGCCAATCCGCACACCCTCAAGCGACGCATCGGCAAGACCGTGCGCGTAGCTTAGTGGCCGGTTCGGAACGGTTAGAGTGACGGCGTCCAGAGGATCGGCACCAGCGATTGCATCCAGCAGCATTGCAGCATCACTAACGTTCATCGCCATTGGCCCGGCGGTATCTTGGGTGGAAGATATCGGCACCACATGCGTCCGGCTGACGATGCCAACGCTTGGTTTGAAGCCAACAATGCCATTGATGCTGGCCGGACAAGTGATCGAACCGTTGGTTTCTGTGCCAATCGCAGCCCATGTCAATCGCGCTGCAACCGCCGCCCCGCTGCCTGACGATGAACCGCAGCTATTACGGTGGAGTGCGTGCGGATTGCGGGTCAAGCCGCCAATTGCGCTCCATCCGCTGGTTGATCGATTGTCGCGAATATTCGCCCATTCTGACAAATTCGCTTTGCCAAGCACCACGCCGCCGGCCCGACGCAGATTTGCAATCAAGGGCGCGTCGCGACGCGTCCAGTTATCTTTCAAAGCAAGACTTCCCGCCGTTGTCGGCAATTCGCGAGTTTCAATATTGTCCTTCACAAGGACAGTACGCCCGCCCAGGGGCAATCCGGCGGTCTGGGCGGCTGCGGCATCAGCGGCAGCATCGTGATTAAGGGAAATCACCGCATTGAGGTCACGCGTTGTCCCTTTGGCTTGCCTGATAGCTTCAAGCTGCTGAGCAGCAACTTGCACAGCCGACATCTCTTTCGCCCTTTCGCCTACCGCCGGCTGCACAGCCAGTGAAGCCGACAACGCGACAGCGATTGAGAGGGGCCAAAATTTCGTCACAGGCTTTTGCATGGGTTTGCTCTCCTATGCGATACACGCAAAGCCAATTTGCGTGACTGCAAACGAAAAGGTCAGCGACAGCAATTGCCGCCGCTGACCCAATCCGCGTTCATCGATGCATCGGTCCCTTAGAAACCGGCGCGAACCCCGAGGAAGAAGAAGGTTCCCAATGGGCTAACCGGGAATGCCTGCTCGGTCACAAATGGCTGACGATCAAAGATGTTATTCACACCGCCATAAATGTCGATCTCATCGCTAAACTCGTAGTTGAACGAGATATCGTGGATGAATGCATTGCTAGAAAGACCGTTTTCGGCAGTGTATTGGAACGCACTGCCTTCTCCAACTGACTCGATCTCGACCGCGCGAAGGCCTTGACTGTCGAGATAGGTCGTTGCCCAAGTCAAGCTCAAACGATCCCAATCCCAAGTGAGCGATCCGCGACCTGCCCATTCGGGCCGTTGCAATTCGCCCAGTTCCGGATCGACCGAAGTCAGATCGGATGGATCGAAGAAATTGTCGAGTTTGTCGACCCAAGTGCCGCTGGCATTCAAAGTGAAGCCGTGATCGCCAAGGTCAAAACTATACCGCGCAGAGGCCTCAATACCGGCTGTTTCTTGACGCGCGAAGTTGATTTGCGACTGACGAAGGAAGCGGAAGCCCCCATTGTCACTGCGTCGGTCGATCGCATCACAGAACGGGTTGCTAATGTTCGCGCTGTCGACACAGTTATCGACAATATCTTGCGCGCTCACCGCGTTGATCGCGTCCTCGATCTCGATGTTGTAATAATCGACGCTGAGAATGAAGCCTGAGAGGAAACTAGGCGTGAACTGCGCACCAACTGTCCATGTTGTCGCGGTCTCTTCCTGCAAATTGGGATTGCCCGCTATCGAACCAGAGAAACGTGCTGTCAGTGGATCGACATAGGCATAAGCGCCCGTTCCAAGCGTTGGATCAACGCCGAGGCCAGCGAAAATAGTCTCGCAGTTCGCTTGACGCAGACCCGGATCGGCTGCCGTTGCCAGCTCTGCCGCGTCACACGGATCAACTGGACGGAAGGTTGCGCCCTGTGCCGGGCTGAACAGCTCGGAGATGTTGGGCGCACGGATCGCAACGGCGTAAGTTCCGCGGAAGAGAATATCTTCGCTCGGAGCCCACAATCCGCCAACATTCCAGGTAAAGGTCGACCCAACCGTGGTGTAGTCCGAATAGCGAACTGCACCGTTCAACTCGAGAGTTTCGGCAAATGGCACTGACGAAAGTATGGGCAGGCTAACCTCGCCAAAGAATTCGTAAACAGTGAATTCGCCGCCTTCGTTGTCGACTGTCGCATCGGGATCGAAGACCAAAGAATTGGCAGCGGTTGGATTGTCCCGGATCAACTCGCCAGCTGTTGCGTCTGCCGTTGTTACCGGCACTACGCCGCGCACCAGTGGATCAAAGTTTGAAGCGCTTTTTTCTTCGCGGAATTCAAAACCGGTTGCAAATCCGATCGGGCCACCGGGAAGTTCAAAGAAGGCTCCGGTATCACCAGTAAAGATCGCGCTGAACACCATCTGCTCAAGCTGGAATTCATTGACCGTAGTTGTAGTGATAAAATCGATTGCTTCCTGACTGATCGCGCCGACACCGCCCAAAATATTGGCTGGACTGCACGAACCGTCGCCTGGATTAAAGGTGAAGAAACCTGGATCACCCACCGGGATACCGAATGGTGTCGTTGCCGGCGCGGTAGGATCAATGTCCGAACGGCAAATCGCATTGCCTGTTAACGGGTCGGTTGTCGCATCAATCGCGGCATACCAACGGTCGGTAATGACCCGGTTGCGATTGAGGCTGGTTTGATCAAAGCGCCCGTAATTGCCCGAAATCTCGTAAGAGAGATGATCAGTGATGTCGCCGCGAACACCGGCGACGAAGCGCCATGTTTCAAACTCGTTGCGGTCGCGGTTTGGCCCAAGGTCAGCCGGGTCACGCGTGATGTAGAGCCCTTCATCCGTGCCATTGCCGAAGAAAAGGGGCGCAACAAACTGCTGCAGCTCAGGCGTCAGATAGGGATTGTCATCTCGGATCGTCAGCAAATCGTAGAACGTGTTGGGTTGCGATTGGAACTCCGCGCTGTTCGAGACATATTTACCTTCGAAGAAGACTTCTGCTTCCGAAGAGAATTCGTATGAGAAGGTTGCGTTGATCGACCAGCGTTCCGTTTCGGGCGTGAGCGAGTTTGAGTCGAAATTATTGGGAATTCCGTCGCCGCCAAACTGGTTGAAAATGCCCGTGATTGCGCCATCTTCATAGACCGACAAGCTGCCATCAGCATTGATCACCGCGCAGCCACCTGCAAGACCAAACGCGCCCGGTTCGAAAGTGCTGTTAAAGCCAACTGCGCTTTCAAGACAGTCAGGCGTACCGTTTCCGTTGAGGTCAGGGCCGTTTGAAAGGCCAATATCACCTGGCGCTACGATGCCGCCTGCCGATGAAAGCGAAAAGCGCGGGTCAGTCGCGAGGAAACGCGTGGTAGACCCAGCTGCGCGGTCGATCAGAGCTTGCTCAGCAGCAGTTGGTGTAAAGCCGGTCGCAGTTGTCGGGATCAAACCGCCTAGGACATTGCCATTGGCGAGGAAATTTGGCGTATCAGCGCCAAGCTCTCCGGTTTGAAAGCGCAAAGCGGGATTGCCTTGGTCATCAAAGATACCGTTGTTACGAGAAAATGCACGGTCGCCGTACTGGATCTCGCTGGTGCGTGCATACTCGCCAGAGAGCGTTATGTTGCCTCGGCCATCAGCGAAATTCATGCCCCAAGTCAGATCAGTGTTGATCCTAAAACCATCGCCCTCTGCTGAGATACCGCCTTGAACATTCCCTTCAAGACCCTCGAAATCATCTTTGAGAATGAAGTTCACAACACCAGTTACGGCGTCGGCACCATAAATCGATGATGCGCCGCCGGTAAGCGTTTCAACGCGTTCAATGAGTGCGGTAGGGATCGAGTTCACATCGACGGCTTGCTCGCCCGCGACACCTGAAACATGGCGGCGGCCATTGACGAGAACAAGCGTACGGTTCGCGCCCAATCCGCGAAGGTTGAGGATTGATTGGCCAACAGCTTCTGAAAACACCCCGTCGATCGAACCTTCCGTGCTGGTCGACGTTGAAAGCGCCGGGACATCGCGCAAGGTGTCTACGACGTCGCTTGAGCCAGTCTGAGTCAACTCGTCGGCAGTGATCGCAGTGATCGGGGCCGGGGCACCGATATTCGGGTCGCGGCTGATGCGCGAGCCCGTAACGATAATCGCACCTTCTTCTTCAGCTTCCGCTTCAGGTGCGGCGCTGTCTTGTGCTTGAGCAGCAAAAGGCATTGAACTTGCCGCAAGCAGCAAAGCCGCACGGCTGGAAACTTTTTGAAAACTCATCTTAGACCCCATCATTTGCTTGGATAGCTATAATACAGCACTTTCTGCTGCACTGCACAATGCGCTCAATTGGAGTGGTCTATGAGTGTAGCATTCGTGCAACAAAGAGCGGTGCGTCCGGCCAAGCGCAAGACTTATTGGAAGGGCCTATAATCATGCTCGAACCCGAAATAGCGCGGCCCCACAACTTCCAGCGCCGAGGCCGTTTTATAGACTTGCGGCGCGCCGATAACGAACACTGCCACGCGCTGGCCATAGCGCAGTCTTTCTGCGTTGATTGGCATGGATGTTTCCGCATCCACGATCACGATCAAATCCGGGACGCTAGCGATAATCTGCGCACCAACTTGCGCTAAGAGATACTCGTTTTTGATTGTGATGGTTAGCGGCTCCTGATCGCTCTCAAGCGACTCGATCACAGCCTCCCCGACATCATATCCACCAACAACGCGCGATGTTTTTGCGCCGACTTTGCCAGAATAGACCAAGCGGCAAGCCCCATAAATGGTGTTTTCAAACACGCGCTCTAAAGGTTCGACCAACACATTTACTGGGCCACGATTATCCCCCAGCAAACGCCCCAACTTCAACGCAAAGGACAAGGTTCCTGGAATAATGGCTGCCTTGCACTCGGCTCCGCTCATCGGATGCTCGGCAGTGGTAATCATACCCCCATTATCAACTGCGTGCTGGCGAATGACACTTTCATACTCAAGCGGATCAGAACAATCGAAATGGGCGATATTGCCTTGGTAATCATAAGCAACGCTTGGTGTAGGCGAGATGCCTTGCATGGCATAGGTCATCATTTGCGCCTCGGGCAATGCACGCGCCATGCCATCACCATCGATCATAGGGATCCCGCGTGCAGCGGCGGCAAGCAGTGGGATTAGCGAATTCCCGCCGCCAATTTCAAACGCAGCAACAGCATCAATCTTACGCCCCAAATGCGCCTCGAAGGCATCCAAAGTACCAGACGCTTCATCAATGCTGGGCAGCAATTCCAAGCTCACCGTTGGCGCGCCCACTGATCCCAAGGCACAGACAAAGGCATCATCCGGCAAATCGGCGGGCGCGATAATTGGCGCTGGCCCGTACTCTGCCAGAGCTCGCGCGGTGATAAGCTTGGGGATGTAAGGATCCCCTCCTCCGCCTGTAGCGAGAAACACCGAACCGAGGGCAAGCGCGTCGAGATCATCTGCGGTGATCCTCATGTCACGCCTCCTAAAGAAGCCAGTTCACCCACAACCTTGACGCGAAGGCGCATGGCTCCCTTCTCCATATAAGGAACCGGCGCTTCATCCACGTCGACCACTTTCAAAGTTTCAGCCGCTGCGCCAGCCAAAACGGCGGAACGTTTCGCTTCGGCTTCAACCTTTGCCATGGCTTCGGAGCGCGGCACGTCCTTATACGAGACCATCTGCTCCGCCTCGCCTCCGATCTGGGCAATCGCGGCACCTATCGCATTGGCCGTGCCGCTATTCTTGGGGATGATCGTCTCAGTTGCAGCGGTGAGTTTTTCCGTAACAAGCGCGGCACCGCCTCCAACGAGTATGACGGGCAGTTTGCGCCCGCCGGGCCGCATCCGATCGATCGCTTCGTCAAGCATGTTTTGCATCGTGCTGCGCGCGGCTTCGACCAAAGCGGGGTCAAGGTCTGCCACCTTGCTGGCATCGCCCAATTCCAACGCATCTGTGGCCACCGCAATATCGGTTAGGGTCAATTGCTCGCCGCCGAAAATGCGCGCCTCTTCTTTGAGATAATGGCCGACTGAGTGCGGTCCGATACTATGACCATCCTCCGCAACGACACTTCCGCCGCCCACTCCGATTGCCAGAATATCAGGCATCCGAAAATTGGTCCGCACACCGCCTACATCGACAATATTGTAGGATTCCCTTGGGAAGCCCGATTGCAACACACCAATGTCCGATGTGGTGCCGCCGATATCGACAACCAGCGCGTCTTCACGGCCAGTGAGTTTCCATGCTCCACGCAAGGAATTGGTCGGCCCCGATGCAAAGGTGAGCGCGGGAAAACTCTGGACGAATTTCGCGCCCATCAACGTACCATCGTTCTGGCTGATGAAAAGCGGACAAGCGATCCCGCGCCTTTTCAATGCTAGCTCAAAGGATGCGACCACCCTTTCAGCAAATGGCAAGAGGGCGGCATTCAGGATTGCGGCATTCTCGCGTTCCAGCAGACCTAGCCCACCTATCGTATGAGAGCATGTTACCAAGGCATCAGGCATGCGCGCTTTGATCTTACGCGCCACCCATTCTTCGGGATTGGAATTGAGCGGTGCGAAAGCCGCAGAGATTGCGATTTGCCGAACGGGGGAAGCGCCAATTTTTGCGATGGCTTGGTCAATCGCATCCTCGTCAAGGGGGGCCAGCTCTGCGCCGTCATAGAGCGTTCCGCCACGGATCATAAAATCCATTCCGCCAATCGCCTCAGCAATGTCTTGAGGCCAATCAGTGAACGGTCGCAGCCCTTTGCCGGATGGCAGCCCGATGCGGATTGCTGCCGTTTTTGCAAGCTCACGCCGCTCGACCACCGCATTGGTAAATTGCGTAGTGCCGATCATGACGCATTCAATATCGCCTGCAGCTACGCCGCTTTTCTCCAAAATGTGATCAAAAGCAGCTGTAATACCGCTCACAACGTCGGCGCTCGTGCTTGCCTTGGTCGCCGCAAGTAACGTGTCGCCTTGCAATAGAGCCGCGTCTGTATGGGTGCCGCCGACATCAATCCCAATGCGCATCATACCAAGGCTCATGAAGAAGCGGACGCGCGATTAAGTGCGCCGAAAATCAAGACAAGGCCGCCATATGTCAGCGCAGTAATCGCTGCTGCCTCTAACGCAGGGAAGCCGGTCGGAGATGCGAAAGTTCCGCCAATCTCGCCAATTGCAAAGCCTGCGCCGACCACCCACGCAGCGAAGGCTCTGATATTGATGGCCGGCCCTTCTCCTAAATTTTCAAGCGCGTAGTGATCCCGCCTTACGACCAAATAATCGACAACCAAGACCCCTGCCACAGGCACGAAAATGGCCGACAGATAGATCAGGAAATCGATAAAGCTCTCAAGTATGTTCAGGAGAGCAAAAAGAACTCCAAGCGCGCCAAGCGCAACGGTCAACACGGTTCTGTTTAGCGAGGGGAAAGTCGCTTTTACACTCAGCACCGTCGAATAGAGGTTGAGCGAGTTGAGCGCCCAGCTGCCCGCAATTACGATGATCATCGCGCCTGCTCCCAGTCCCAAATCAATCAGGATATCGAGGAATTCGGATTCGGGTGCTAGCGACCCAGCAAGGCCTGCTGCACCCATCACAAAGAGCTGGATCGGGACATAGGCGATAAAGGCTGTTCCGACCGCGCCAGCGGTTGTTTTCGCAAAGCGGGTGATGTCGGGCAGAATTATTGCGCCGACGATGATAGCGCCGACAATGGCGGAGACGCCGCCGCCGACTGTTAGTGTTGGTTCAACTGATGACGCCATCACCGTAGCGAGATCTTGCTGGCCAAGCGCACTCATCATCAACCACAAGGTCACAAAAGCCAAAATGGGAACCATCAAGGTGGAGAGCCAGTTGATTGCTTTGAAACCAACCAGCGTCGTTACGGTCATGCAGAACCCAGCAAAACTGGCCAGAAATAGCTCGGGTAAATGCAGGCCAAACAGCTCGGCGCTGAGCCGTCCCACTGCCTGCGCGAACAAGTTAATATTGAGCCCAAACCATCCCAGAAGCGAAATGGCAAAAGCGACATTGACTAACCCTGCTCCCTTATCACCAAAGGCCAAGCGGATTAGCAAATAGGAACTCATCCGAGTGCGCGCGCCAATCATCCCAATTGTGCCGCCGATTGCGAATATCACCAAGGAACCCAGGACTAAGGCCCAGATTGCTTCGGATGGAGCCATGCTGGCGGCCACCTCTTGTCCGGTCAGGAATGTGGGGATCGAAAAGCCGACCATGCCCGCTACTGCAGCAATGCGCGGCCATGAAACCCATTGCTCCTCGCCAATGGCGACTTCTTCAAACTCGTTGCTGTCGAACATTTAGCCCTCGATTTGCGCGTTCAGTTCGACATATAGACCGTTCCACTCTTCATCACGAAATCGACATTTTCCAGCAGGCTTATGTCAGCCAGCGGATTGCCAGTGACCGCAATAATATCGGCTGCTGCGCCAGCCTTAAGGACACCAATCTGCCCAGTTGCGCCCAAGGCTTCAGCAGCGTTGATAGTTGCCGCGCGCAGCGCGTCGGAGGGGGTCATGCCGAATGTCACCATGCGCGAAAGCTGCCGTGCGTTATCGCCATGCGGGTAAACGCCAGCATCGGTGCCAAATACCATTTTTACGCCTGCCTCATGCGCTTTGCGGAAATTGTCGCGCTGTATCTGGCCAACCTTGCGCTCCTTCTCCAGGCTTTCAGGAAGAATGCCTGCCTCTTCTCCCACCCCTAAGATAAACTCAGTGACGTAGATATCCATTGATAGGTACGCACCGTTCTTGCGAGCAAGCTCGATCCCCTCATCATCGATGAAACTGGCGTGTTCGATTGTATCCACGCCCGCTTTCAGCGCGTTGATGATCCCTTCTGAGCCATGCGCATGGCTAGCGACTTTCAGCCCGTGCGAATGCGCCTCTTCAGTGAGAGCTTTCAATTCTTCCACGGTGTATTGCGGTGCTCCCACTTTGGTTCCTTTGGAGAGTACTCCGCCGGTAGAACACGTTTTGATTAGATCCACACCGAACTTGCGGTTTTGCCGAACCTTGAAGCGCGCCGCCCAAGGGCCATCTGCAACACCTTCACCCACCGCCTCATATTCGGGAGGCAGGAGGTTGTTGTCAGAACAATGGCCACCGGTAATCCCGATAGGCGGACCAGAAACGAACATCCTTGGACCTGGAATATCCCCCTCGGCAATCGCATCACGCAAAGCCACATCGCTGAAGCTGCCCGCACCGACATTGCGCACTGTGGTGAAACCGGCCATCAGCGTGGTCTTGGCATTCACCACTCCGGTAATTGTTGCGCGCTCGTCTGAAATCGCCAACCTGCGATAGCCATGAAGATCACTGTCACTGGTAAGATGGACGTGCATGTCAATGAGGCCAGGCAGGATTGTTTTTTCGCCGAGATCAATGACAGTGTCAGCTGGTTCGCTGGATGCAGCCTCGCCCGAACGGACGGAGGTAATGACCCCGTCAACGATGGTCACAACTGGATCATCGATCACAATGCCCTTTTCGACATCGACCATGCTGGAGGCGCGTAGTTCGATGGTTTCTGCATGGGCGCTGGTGCCACCCAGAAGCGCGAAAAGGCTTGCTATCAGGATAGTATGAAATCGCACTTTGGGTCCCCTTTGAAAGATCGCAACTTATCAAGTTTTAAGGGACCGACAAGCTTGCGATTTTCTCAACAAGAAATGCACTGCGCGCGGGCTCAGTCGGACAGAAAATACCAACAGCCTGACATCTCGAGCACTTCGAACGCACATTCCCAGAAGGGCCGTGAGCTGGAAGATTGTGCTACGCACGCATTGGGCTCAAATAGATAGCCAACCTCGGCATCATCCCGCATTAGGTGACCATAAAGTCTCGCCCATCGAGTTTCGGCGGCTGGCCTGCGCGCAAGCGAAACAAGCGCGCTGAAAAAAGCTCCCCCCATTTTTGACGATACCTGCGCGCCTTGCGCTTCGCTATTCTCTCTCCATACGCAAACTCATTTTGGGAGAAGGCAGCTATGGATCTAGGACTTAAAGGCAAAAAGGTCATCATGAACGGTGGAGCGCATGGACTGGGCTTAGCCTCGCTCAAATTGTTTGCCGCCGAGGGTGCCGATGTCGCTTTCTTCAGCCGCAAGGATGATAAGATCGAAGCTGCCAAGGCAGGAATCGAAGCCGCTGGCGATGGCAAGGTCTTTGCCGAAGTGTTTGACATGAATGATGGCGGCGATGCTTACAAAGCCTGGCTGGAAAAAGCTGCTGGCGAATTGGGCGGATGCGATATCTTCATCCACACGGCCTCTTCTTCGGGCACAGGCGGCACGGGCGATTGGCAGAATGGTCTCGACATGGACATTATGGGCGCGGTCAACGGCGTTGAGGCTCTGACCCCGCATCTTGCCAATTCGGATAGCGGATCGATCCTTTTCATGAGCTCAACTGCAGCGCTGGAAACTTTCATTGCGCCGCAAGCGTTTAACGCACTTAAGGCCGCGCTCATCACATACGGTTCGCAGCTTTCCCAAGCGCTTGCTCCGCAAGGCATCCGCGTGAATTGCGTATCGCCCGGTGCGATTGAATATCCCGGCGGCAATTGGGAAGCGATCAAGGGTATGATGCCCGAGCTTTACGAAGGCACGCTCGCGAAAATGCCGATGGGCCGTTATGGCAATGATGAAGAAGTGGCCAAGGGCATCGTCTTCGTCGCCAGCCCCGCTGTGCCCTATATGACCGGCACCAACCTTGTGATCGACGGGGGCTTCACACAGCGCGTACAATTCTAAGCGCAAGTCCTCTTCCCAACATATCCCACTTTGATGAAAGGCCGTTTCATGGCTGAGATTGATCGCGACAAATTGCTCGATGTTTACACCCGCACGATGAAGGTGAATCGCACGGATGAAAAATTCCGCGCGCTTTTGATGGAGGGCAAAGTCGCAGTGATGTATTACTGCGTGCGTGGTCAGGAGCTGGTTTCAGCCGCTGCAATGGCAGCGCTGGACGAGGATGATTACGTCGTTTGCACTTATCGCGGACAAGGCGAACAGACGGCCAAGGGAATCCCGATCAAGAAATGGTGGGGCGAATGTTTGGGCAAGGAAACTGGCACTTGCAAAGGCAAGGGCGGCACCATGCACATCACTGATCCCGAAACGGGGATTATGGTAACGACCGGCGTTGTCGGATCGGGCCTGCCGATTGCCAATGGCCTTGCGATGGCCAGTCAGAACAATGGCGATGGCAAAGTCACTCTGGTCAGCTTTGGCGATGGAGCCGCGAACATTGGCGGCTTCCACGAGGCGATGAATATGGCCCAGCTTTACAAGCTGCCGGTGGTCTTTTTGTGCCAGAACAATCGCTATGGCGAACACACGGCCTTTGCTGACCACACGGGCAGCACCGACATATCCAGCCGCGCATCGGGCTATGGGATGAAGGGGATCAAGGTTGACGGCAATGATGTGAATGCGGTCTATCCTGCGATGGAAGAAGCAGTTGAGCATGCGCGCAGCGGCAAGGGCCCCGTTCTGGTCGAAGCGATGTGTTACCGGATGATGGGCCACTTCTTTGGCTCTGATTTCTCTTACATGCCGCCTGAGCATCTGGAAGAAATGGCGAAAGAAGATCCTTTGCCCAAGCTTCGTGCAGTGATGCTCGAGCGCCAGTTTACTGAAGAAGAGCTCGACAAAATCGTCGCTGATATTGACGCAGAAATTGATGAAGCGGTCGAACATGCGCTGGCCGCAGACCTGCCGAGCACTGATGAAATCTATAAAGACGTGCTGGAGGAGGTTTCCTGATGGCTGAAATTACCATGACAGAGGCCCTCAACAAGGCCATCGACGAAGCTATGGCGGAAGATGATGGCGTCTTTTGCTTGGGCGAAGATGTATCCGACAAGCAGGGCGGCGGCGTCTTTAAAGTCACCAATGGCTTGTCGGCAAAATATGGCGAGCACCGCATTCGCGCGACACCGATCTCTGAAACTGCGATTGTCGGGGCCGCTGTGGGGGCTGCGCTGGCAGGGCAGCGCCCGATTTGCGAGATTATGCTGATGAATTTCGTCGGCGTTTGCATGGATCAGATTGTCAATCACGCTGCCAAATTGCGCTATATGTCGGGCGGGCAAACCCCGTGCCCGATGGTCTTGCGCACTACGACTGGCGTTGGCGTGGGCTTTGGCGGGCAGCATTCCGATATGCTTGAAGCATGGTTTGCGCATGTTGCCGGTATCCATGTGGTCACACCAAGCAATGCCGCTGATGCGCGGGGGCTGATGCGGGCGAGTATCGATGCCAATGACCCTGTGATCTTCATCGAGAATATCCTTTGTTATGGCCTCAAATCTGAAGATCCCGGACCCGGTTACCGTGTGCCGCTCGGCAAGGCGGCGATTGCCAAGGAAGGCACGGACTTGTCGCTAATCACTTATGGTCGCACCGTTCTCGATGCGCTCGAAGTGGCAAGCGAAATGGAGAAGGAAGGCGTCAGCGTCGAAGTTGTCGATCTGCGCACGATTGCTCCTTATGATGAGGAAACCGTGCTGGCCTCTGTCAATAAAACCGGCCGCGCGATCACCTTGCACGAAGCGGTTCGCCCCTTTGGCACAGGCGCAGAGCTTGCCGCCAATATTCAGGAAAAATGCTGGGATAGTTTGAAAGGTCCGGTGCGCCGGATTGGCGGCACATTTGCCGCCGTGCCTTTCGCGACCCATCTGGAACAAGCCTGGATCCCGACCAAGGGCGAGATTGTTGAACAAATCAAAGCGAGTGTGGGCAAAGACTAATGGCAGCTGAAATTCGCATCCCCAAGCTCGGTATGAGCGCGACGGAAATGACCTTGACCGAATGGATGTTCGGCGATGGCGAACAAGTCGAAAAGGGCGAGATCATCTACACAGTAGAAACCGACAAATCGACGACGGAAATCGAAGCGCAGGCCAGCGGGATTATCCATCCCACCGGTGAAGAAGGCGCTGTCTATAAGGTCGGCGATTTGATCGGGACGATTGCGTAGGCTGGTGGCAGATACTCCTCCTCCAGCTGAGCTTTTGGGCAAGATCTATGCACTCGCGGGTGCGCGCGATTGGGATGCGGTCGCGCAATGCATGCACCCTGATCTGGTCATTCACGAGGCGCCGTCGCTTCCCTTTGGCGGGACATATGAAGGGCGCGATGCTTTGCAGACTGTGGCGGGCGCAATGTATGGTCAATGGCCCGAAGCCAAGGTCGAGATCCATGATATTACCGGCGGCAAGGATTGGGCCGTGGTTGTGCTGAGTTTGACGATCAATTCGACCAAGACGGGCGAGCCATTTACGCAAACATTGTGCGAGGCAGGCCGGTTTGAAGATGGGCTGCTGATCGAGCACCGCATCCATTATTACGACACAGCACAGATCGCTGCTGAAGCGAGCTAAACCGGCTTAAAGCGTTTGCCCGTCATCGAGCACAAAATCTGTGCCGGTCACATATTCTGCTGCATCCGATGCAAGGAACAGGACGATACCGTCCATCCCTTCTTTCTCCATCAAACGTTTGCGGGGAAAGCGCGCCACTTGCTTGTCGCCAGCCTCAGTATCGAACCAATCCTGATTGAGTTCAGTGCGCACATATCCCGGCGAAATGGAATTGATTGAAATGCCGCGCCGTGCCCATTCGCGGGCCAATGTGCGGGTGGCTTGGACTACGCCTGCTTTGCTTGCGGCATAGGCAACAAGGCCAGGTGATGGCTGAAACGCAGTGACCGAGGCGATCATCACAATCCGGCCATTGGTAATGCCCGCTGCCATCATCCTTTTGGCTCCTTCGCGCGCGGTCAGGATCGCGCCCTTCAGATTGATCGCCAGCGTGTCTGCAATAAGCTCGTCGGGAACATCGGTGGCCATGCCATTGCCATCGACACCAGCGTTGACGATCACAGTGTCGATCGTGCCGAATGCAGCTTCTGCTTCCTCAAAGCCCGCGATGATCGAGGCTTGGGAGGCAACATCCATCGAAACGGGAAGAGCGGCATCGCCAATGCTGCTTGCTAGCGCTTCGAGCTTTTCCTTGCGCCTTGCAGCCAATGCCACTTGCGCGCCAGCGCCCGCGATCAGCGTGCCCCAATGCGCCCCGAAGCCCGACGAAGCGCCGGTGATGAGCGCCGTGCGCCCTGTAAGATCAAACTGTGCCATCGCGATGTCCCGAGGAATAGGTCTACTTCGCTGGCAACTCGCCGGTCATATATTTGTTCAGCGTTTCATTGAAATGGCGAACGCGGCTGTCTTGATACGCGCCCAATTCCATCACGCCATTGGCAGACGCTTTCATGCCCGTTTGAACATGCGGCAAATTGGCCATGTCCTGATCGAAGACATTGGCGAGCGCTTCGCCCATCACATCCTTTGCCCATGACCAAGGTTGATCGTTGGGAACGATGACTTTTTCAGCAGCCTGCGGGGTCTTCTCGCCCTTGGGCGTGCGCATCAAAACGCGAATTTCCATAGTGCAAGTGTCGGCCGTCTTACCCGGAAGCCAGCGATAGCAAAGCTGCGGCACATGGCCGCCCCAAGGCGCGAAATTGGGGAAGATATTATAAGTGAAATTATCGAGCATCTCGCTGTCGCTAATCTCGGAATAATCATAGCCGTCACGCTCGCTAAAGGCTTGACGGTTGGCATCGGCCAAAACCTTGCGGGCCAGGAATGGATCGTTGGGATCAAGCTTTGCAATGGCGTCTTCATTGCCAAGATTGCGCATGCGCGAATCCCCGCCCTTGCCGGAAAACTCTGCCATTTTGTCGAGGATATAGGTCTGATCCTTACCCTCGATATGGGGGCTGAGGACGCCCGATGGCGTGATCGCGCGATTGAAATTGTCGCCATACAAATCATAGCGTGTGTTGGCATCGCCAAGGAACGGCAAGAGCTGCGGGTGAGTGGTGACCGAATGCCATGCTTCCATAAAGGCTTCAGAAGTCGCCTTCCAATTGGCTGGAATTTCGCGCTGCACCCACATGGCGGTAAAGCAATCGTCGAGATGGTAATTCTCATATTGCTCAAGGACTGGACCCACCCAATCTTCAAATTCGGCAATATCATCATTTTCAGTGATCATGATGAAGCCCTGCCAGATATTCACTCGCACTTCGGGCAAGCTCATATCCTTCGCCTTAAGGTGCTCGAAATCCCATTCGCAGGGAATTTCTTTCAGCGATCCATCATTGTTCCAGGTAAATCCGTGAAATCCGCAGCGCATCTGAGTGCGATTGCCAGCCTTGTCGACCAGCCGCCGCGCACGGTGCAAGCACACGTTGTAAAACGCGCGCACGCCGCCATCTTGCTGGCGCACAAGCACAAAGCTCTTATCGGCAATTTCGAAGACAACTTGATCGCCGGGATTGGGCAATTCTTCATTGCGGGCGGCAAACAGCCACACATTGGGCCACAATTTCTCGCGCTCTTCAGCGGCGTATTCTTCGGACACATAAGGTTCGATCGGCAGCGGATCAGTGGGCATATCGCGGTGCGATTCTTCGAAAAGATAATCGGGTGCAGGCCGCGAGTCTCCTTCGAGCATTTCATTGTAACTCGTGCCCGGGCATTGCGCCCCTTTGAACTTACTCAACTCGTTCATTGCCGTTTCCTCGCCTCTTTTCGCGCACCCACATCAGGGGCCTCGCAATTTGTGCAGTGTTTCAGTCGAAAGTTATCGCACAGTATGCCTCGTGAAAAACTAGCGTAACTGTGAGGGAGGGCGATTTTATGGCGCATGCAGGAGGTTTGGCTTCACTGGGTGATGTGATGCAGCTCGCCTTTGTTCCCGATGATTTTGACGCAGCCGTCAAACATTGGACTGGGGTTATGGGCGTGGGCCCGTTTTTCCTGCTCGAGGGCATCCATCTCGACGGGATGAAATATAAGGGCGAGCCAACCGATGCCGTGTTTGATCTGGCGCTGGCCTATTGGGGTGATATCCAGATCGAGCTGATTCGCCCGCGCGACAACCACCCTTCGATTTATTCCGGCGAATATGCGCAAGTTGGCGACGGCTTGCACCATGTGTGCATTTTGGTCGATGATATTGCCGATGCTTATGCCGCTTGCGAACGGCAAGGCGCTGAAATCGTGATCGAGGGCAATTTCGGCAATTCGAAAGTGATCTATGCTGATCCCGGACAAGGCCCGGGAGGTCTAGTCGAAGTGCTCCAGCAAGACAGCGACCCCAACGCCCCAGATCTGTTTGCCATCATCAAGGCAGCAGGCGAGAATTGGGATGGGTCGGAACCGCTGAGGAAGCTCGGATGACTGAGGCTAAGGACGGGCCCAGAAAAGGCTCGCAAGGCCGACGGGCCGCCCGAAGCTTGCCGCGCATCTAGTGAGGATGAAGGCGCGGAGGCGCCTTCGCAAAATCAGGAATTGGCGCCGAGATATCCCAATTGACCCGCTTTGAAAATCGTTTGCGCACGGTTGACGCTGTCCAATTTCTCGCCAGCGCGATGCACATGATAGCGGATCGTGGCGTGGCTGCGTTCAAGGATCATGCTGATTTCCTTGTCGGTCTTGCCAATCGCGGCCCAGCGCAAGCATTCCACTTCGCGCTTGGACAAGACGCAATCCGATGGAATGCGCCGTTTTGTGCGCTGTGCTTGCACATAGCCAGCAACAAAGCGCCGTGTCAGCTGCGAGAAGAAGCTGCCATATTCAGCGAATTCCTCTGAAAGATCAGTCTTTTCCTTGTCGAGCGGGATAAAGCTGTTGGCCGAGATCTGACCGAAAGGCAGGTGGACTGGAATAACGATTGCCGCCTGGCATAGCGCGCGCTTTTCAAAATCATTGAGGTCGATTTCTTCAAGATAGGAATTGCGCCAGCGCGTGTTGAACCCATCCTGATTGACCCAGAACGGCTCGCTTTCATAACGGCAAGCGCGTGGCAGCGGTGAATGGAGCGCCAGGCGGTGATCTTCCCACCAGCGCGCGCCATCATCGAGCCAGCCAAAGATATCAGCATTGAGGATAGTGCCATCACCGTCGAGCATGGTTTCATTCGACGAAATGTCATCACACATGGCGATTTGCATGCCGCGTTCGCGCGCGATGCGCGACATGGTCACTGCGGCATCATGAATATCATCAAGGCACCGGATCGTGACTTCTTCCAAAAGCTGATCGATGTTTTCCCGACCCTGCGGCGTGCGCAGCTCGACTACATTATCCCTCATCCCCGGCTTCCTCTCATATGCGTCCGATTCGATTTGCCTTACCTAGCGGAAAGCGCATACGAATGCCCACAAAATTCGTAGGCGTCCACAGGCTTAAGACAAACTATAGCAAAGCGATCTCATGAGAATTGGAAGAATATGACCTGGCAAGGCGAAAATTTTGGTGTCGCACTCAAGGCTCTGGCAGCGAAGATCGAGCCTGAGCGCAAGGCGATTATCCATGGCGAACGGATCGTCACTTGGGGCGAGATTGATGACCTGACCGATGCGATCGCCGCTGGTCTGCTGGAGCGCGGACTGAAGCCGGGCGATGTCGTTGGCCAGATGCTGCGCAATTCGCCCGATTATCTCCTCGCTTATTTTGGCTGCATCAAAGCTGGCGTCACGCCGGTCAATGTGAATTATCAATATAAGGATCGCGAGCTTGCCGATATTTTTGCGCGTTTTGGTCTGAAGGCTGTCTTTGCCGAAAGCGATTTTGTCCAAACCGCCACAGCTGCCGCGCCGCAAGGCACGCTTGCTATCGATGTGGGCGCGGATGAGTGGAGCGATTGGCAGCAAACCCCGCTCCCCCACGATTTTGCCATCCATTCCGACCGCGATGCGCTGTTTCTGATGGCGACCGGCGGTACCACCGGCATGCCCAAGGCTGTGATGTGGCCGTTCGAAGCATCATGGCAGGCCAATTCTATATCGGTTTGGCAGCGGGGAATGGCAGAGCCGCCTTTCATTGCAAAATCATTGGATGAACAAGTGGCTGAGGCAGTGAAAATCGGGCCTGACCATCCCGCCTCTGCCATGCCGGCCTTGGTCTTGAGCCCTTTGATGCATGGTGCGGGCCAGTTTTTCTCCGTGATCCAGATCTTGAAAGGCGGGACTTTGGCCTTTCTCCCAGCCCCCAAATTCGATGCGAAACTCGCGATTGACGAGTTTGCGCGTGTGGGCGCGAAAACGGCCTTTATCGTTGGCGATGCTTTTGCTTTGCCTTTGGCCGATGCGCTTGACGAGCATGACGATCCTTCCGCTGCGCTTGCATCCTTGGCGATGATCGTATCGACTGGCGCAGCCTTTAGCGAAGCGAATAAGCAGCGCCTTATCAGCCATCACAAGTCCTTGCTGATTGTCGATGCCTTGGGATCAAGCGAAAGTTCAGGCACAGCCGTGATGATAACCAGCGCGGCTGGCTCTTCAGGCGGCGGCAAATTCCAAGCGATGGCTGATCGCGAGGTAAAGCTGATCGATACTGATCTGAACGAGATCAAGCAGGGTGAGCACGGCGTGGGCATTGTCGCGCGCACCGGCCCGCTGCCACTTGGCTATCTCGGCGAAGACGAGAAAAACGCTGCGACTTTTCCGGTGATCGATGACAAGCGCTGGCTGATGACCGGCGATAGCGCGCGCTGGGCCGCTGATGGCACGCTCGACTTCATCGGGCGCGACAATATGTGCATCAACACTGGCGGCGAGAAAGTCTTTCCCGAGGAAGTCGAAGCCGTGGTCCAAGCGCATGAGGGCGTGAAGGATGTGCGCGTGGTGAGCTTGCCCGATCCGCGCTTTGGCCGCAAAATTGTCGCCGTGGTTCAGCCGGAGGGGAGCGCTGAAGGTCTGGAGGATGCACTCGATACGGCCGCGCGCGAGGGACTTGCCGGATACAAAATCCCGCGAGTCTATGTGTTTACCGACAGGTCCTTGCGTCTCAACAATGGCAAGCCCGATTATAAAAGTGCGCAAGCAATTGCCGATGAAAGCGTGGCCTAGGCCTTGTTTTGCTCGGCCTTATCCTGGGCTGTTGTGCCTTTGATCATTGCGCGCATCTGATCCCATTCGGCATCGCCGAGTGATTCCAGCACTGGATAGAACGTGCCGCCATTGGCCCGCGCGCCTGCGCCATCAATCGCAATGGTTTGCCCGTTCACATATTCCGCGCCCGGCCCCATCAGGAACACCGCGAGATTGGCAAGCTCGTGCATCTCACCAGCGCGGCCCATCGGGTTCATCGAATTGTTCGGATTGGCATCATTCTGGCCCGGATTAAGCCGCGCGCTCATGCCCTTGGTCGGGAAAAGGCCGGGCGCAATTGCGTTGAAACGCAGGCCATAGCGGCCCCATTCGGTCGAAAGACTTTGCGTCATGGAATTGATCGCGGTTTTCGACATTGCGGAAGGCACCACAAAGGCGCTGCCGGTCCAAACCCATGTTGTTAGGATCGACAAGAAGCTTGCTTTCTTGCCTTCAGCAATCAGGCGCTTGCCGATGTCGAGTGTGACATAGAATGTTCCACGAAACACAATGTCGGAAATCGCGTTAAAGGCGTTGACGGAGAGGTCTTCGGTGCGGCTGATAAAGTTGCCCGCCGCATTGTTGACCACGCCGGTGAGCGCGCCGCCATCCGCCCAGATCGCATCGACCATTGCGTGGATCGCGTCCGCGTCACGAATATCGCACGAATGGGCGACAACCTTGCCGCCATGCGCTTCCATCAATTCGGCCGCTGTCTCATCAACTTTGTTCTGTCGCCGCCCACAAATATAGACGGTTGCGCCAAGCTTTAAGAAGCCTTCGGCCATTTCGCGGCCCAATCCAGTGCCGCCACCCGTGACCAGAATCCGTTCGCCATCCATAAGGCCGTCGCGGAACATCAGCTTGGAAACATCCATTATTGTAATCTTTCGTTTGAGGAGACCACGTCAGAGGCCAAGAACAGTCTTCGCAATGATGTTCTTTTGCACTTCGTCAGAGCCACCATAGATGGTGGATGCGCGGCTGTTGAGATATTTACCCATCGCTGTTTGAGCGATTTCGCTGCCAATTGGTTCCGGCGCCTCATTGCCATAAAGCGGGCGCTCGAGCGGCAATTGCAACGCATCCGTGCCGAGCAATTCGAGCCGCAACGTGTCAATTTCCTGACCAATATTGGAGCCGAGCAATTTGACCAGCGAGGTTTGCGGGCCGGGCGAGCGGCCTTTGGCAAGCTCCGCCAAAATACGCAGTTCGGTAAATTCCAACGCTTCGGCCTGTAACTTGGCGCGGGCTAGCCGGTCGCGAAAGCGCGAGTCATGGGCAATCGCGCCATTGACGCCTGAAGGCTGCGTTTGTGCCAGCTCTTCCAGCCGCTCAATCCCTTGGATCAAGCGCGGGGCAAAACATGATCCGCCGCGCTCATTTTCGAGCAGGAATTTCGCAATGCTCCAGCCTGCGCCCTCTTCGCCGATGCGGTTCTCGACACTCGTTTTGGCATCGCTGAAGAACACCGCGTTGACTTCGTGGTCGCCGGACATTGAATGGATCGGGGTGACTTCGATCCCCTCCTGATCCATCGGCAACAGCAGGAAGGTGATCCCGGCCTGCTTTTTCACCGTCGCATCGGTGCGCACCAGCGCAAAGATCCAATTGGCGTGATGCGCATGGGTGGTCCAGATTTTTGACCCGTTGACGGTGTATTCATCCCCGTCGAGCGTTGCGGTGGTTTTAAGCGAGGCTAAATCCGACCCGCTGCCGGGCTCTGAATAGCCTTGGCACCAATAATCATCGCCCGACAAAATGCGCGGCAAGAAACGCGCCTTTTGCTCTGGCGTGCCGAATGCGCAGATCACCGGACCAACCAATCGAAGCCCGAGGATTGCCAAAGAAGGCGCTCCGGCGAGCGCTGTCTCTTTGTCGAAGATGAACTTTTGAACCGGGGTCCAGCCTGTCCCGCCATCTTCTTTGGGCCAATGCGGCGCGACCCAGCCTTTTTTGGCGAGGATGCGGTGCCATTCCATCCCGATATCGGGTTCCACAAAGACCCCCGGCGTCCGGCGCGCACCATCGCGCAGATGCTGCGGCAAATTCTCAGCAAGAAAGTCGCGGACTTCTTCGCGGAAAGCGAGGTCTTCTTTGGAGAAGTTCATGTCCATAGGGGCTGTCCTTTATTCGCCTTCCCGCATCGCCCACGCGATAGAACGGCGCAGCATGTCGTAGTAGACATCGTAATTCCACGCGCACATTTCCTTGTGCGGGTAGAAATCCTGCATGCCGGGCAGATCATAATGCCCACGGCAATGGCCCAGCGTGTTATAGACGATGCGTCCTTTTCCGATGTCGCGGGTGTACAGGATGGGAACGTCGGTCTTCTCCCAGTCCCCTTCGACAAAGCCGGTGGCTTCGCCTTCAAAGGTTGTCTGCATCAACGTGTCTATCTTAGCCGTTGTCTTTGACAGATAGAGCTCATCAACCACTTCGAAATCGTCGATACCGCGTGTGAGTTCGTGGTCCTTGTTGACCACGTTCACCTCGAACTGGCCGATCGGCGGATGCGCCTTGAATTGTGTGCCGAGCATTTCGAACACATCAGGGCGATCTTCCGGAGTGTCGACGAGCCCATCTTCGGTAAACACCAGAATCGAGTTGGTGCCGTGCAGCGCCAGCCATTTGCCGCCGGCCTCCAGCCACGCGCGAAGCTGTTTGGTTTGCTCCTCGCTTGGCATCAAGTCGCACGTATAGGTGATGAGAAATCGGCATTGATCGAGCCGTTCCAGACCCGAATAATCACATCCTACCGTGGTGCGAATATGAGGATGCTCGGCGAGGAGTTTGAGAACCTCAAGCCGTGGGTAATCGATGTCGTGATATTTGCCCGCGGCAATGAAATGCGCATCGATCCGGGTTGCAGGTTGTTCGCCCATAAATTTCGCCCTTAACTCCTAATCGATCCGCCGCCATCGACGGTGAAATCGCAGCCTGTGGTGAAGCTGGCTTCGTCGCTGGCGAGGAAGACGACCGCTTTCGCGACCTCTTCGGGTTCGCCGATCCGGTTCATCGGATGCGTGGCGGCAAAGTTGGTTTCGATATTCTCAGGCGTGTCGGCGCCCGAATATTTATAGCTATCATACATCGGTGTGCGGACCGCGCCGGGATGCACCATATTGGCGCGGATCGGCAAACCGCGTTCCGCCAGATCCAGCGCGATGGAACGGGTGAGGCCCAAAAGCCCGGCTTTCGACGCGGAATAGGCGGCCACGAAGGCCGCCGCGCGCATCGCGATCATCGAACCGATATTAACGATGGCGCCGGGCTCTCCGGCTGCTTCCATCGCGGGGATCGCCGCACGGCACCCAAAGAAGGGACCGTTCAGATTGATATCCATGGTGCGCGTCCAGCTGTCGAGATCGACATCGGTGACAATTCCCGGCTCTGAAATGCCGGCGATATTGCACAGCACGTTGAGTTTCCCGAAACGCTCCTGCGCCGCTTGCACCGCGGCGTGCCATTGATCCAGATCGCGCACATCCAGCTCAAAAGCCTCGGCGTTGTCGCCCAGTTCGTTCGCCAGCTCGCGGGCCTTGTCGACCTGCACATCGCACAACAGCACCTTGCCGCCTTCGTCGACGATCATTCGGCCAACGGTGGCGCCGATGCCTTCCGCGCCTCCGGTGACAAGCGCGACCTTGTTGGTCATTTTACCCATGCTTATCGCTCCAGAATCGCGACGGCCGAAATACCCGGCGCGCCATAGACGTGGCTATAGGCGGTTTTGGGCCCGTCGCCATCGGGGCCGGGCGCTTGGCGTTCTCCCCCGCGTCCGCGCAATTGTTCGACATTCTCATAGACTTGCCTCAGGCCTGACGCGCCGACCGGTTCCCCGCAGGCCAGGCATCCGCCATCGGTGTTGATCGGCATCTTGCCGCCAACTTCTGACCAACCATTGGCCAGCCATTCTTCCTGTTCGCCGTCCTTGCAAAAGCCGTTTTCGGCCATGTGCATGATTTCCGCGCCGCTTTCGGTGTCTTGCAGCTGCGCGACGTCGATATCTTCGGGGCCAATGCCGGCTCCTTCGAACGCCGCTTGCGAGGCGAGAATGGTCGGCTTGCCGCCTTCCTTGACGCTGACGCCGGCCTGAAACACTTCGAAACTGTCAGGGGGCCGGGTCTTGAACGCGACGTTGGCAACGCGCACCGATTTCTGGTCACCCAGAACGCCCAGCTCGCGGGCTTTTTTCTCGCTCGCCAGGATCAGGGCGACGCCGCCTTCCGCGGGAGAGCAGAACATGAACTTTGTCAGCGGATCGTTGATCATCGGGGCGTTCATAATCGTGTCGAGATCAACCGGCGTGCGCCGCCAGGCGTGGGGCGCTTTGGATCCGTTGCGGAACGCCTTTTCAGCCACCCGGCCAAGGGTCGTGCGGCTGATGCCGTGCAACTGCATGTAGCGTTGAATTTTCAGCGCAAAGAACTGCGTCGTCAGCATCATGCCCGTTTCGCCATACCATTCCGGCAGGCCGTAATCGGCGGGCTTTGCGTTGAACGCGCCGCGCGGGTGCTTATCAAACCCGACCGCCAGAGCCAGATCGTACATGCCGCTTGCGATCGCTTGCTGCGCCGAAGCAATCGCGCTGCCGCCGGTCGCGCAGCCATTCGCCACGTTGATAAAGGGCAGCGAAGTCAGGCCCAATTCGTTGACCATGATATCGGCGTTGCCCGCCGCCGCAGACCCGCCATAGGCGCATTCCATATCCGCCCATTCCAAACCGGCATCGGCCAAAGCCTCGCGCACGGCGTAGACGCCCTGTTCGCGGCCAGATCGTTCTTGCGTGCGGCCAAAAGGATGGATCCCCGC